>JAFAZZ010000526.1 GCA_019239375.1 Solirubrobacterales bacterium
CGCGCCCGACCGGATCGAGGCCTACATGGAGAAGTCGCTGCGCGAGGCCAAGCGCAACACCAACTGGGTCGAGCAGAACCATGATTGGGAGGAGGCGGTCAAGCGCTTCTGCCGCGCGGTGTACTCCGACCAGGCCTTCATCGCCGACTTCGAGCCGTTCGCCGCCCGCGTCGCGCAGCTCGGCGACCGCGCCGCGCTCGCCCAGCTCGTGCTCAAGCTGACCGTCCCGGGCATCCCCGACATCTACCAGGGCGACGAGATGCCGTTCCGCGCGCTGGTTGATCCAGACAACCGCCGGCCGGTCGACTTTGACTACAACCAGGCGATGCTCCGCCGGCTGATGGGCGGCTCACCTCCCATCGCGCAGACGCGCAAGCTGTTCACGACACTGCGCCTGCTCGGCTTGCGGGCCCGCCGGCCGTCGCCCTTCGCCGGCGCCCACGAGCCGGTGGACGCCGGCGCCGGCGCGTGCGCGTTTGTGCGGGGCGGCGATGTGCTGGTGGTGGTGGCGGTGCGCGGCGCCCCGTTCGTCGGCACCCTCGTCGACCTTCCCGGCGGCCGGTGGCGCGACGTGCTCGGTGGCGACGAGCGCTCGTTCGACCAGCGCGAGCCGGTGGCGCGCCTGGTGGACGATCATGGCGTGGCCGTGTTCGAGCGGCTGTAGACGTTTCCTCCCGCGCCATCGCCGCGCGTGCCGGCGCCACCGCCACGGTCTTCCGCGCCACCACCCCGGCCGCGACGCCACCGCCGTCCGGCCACCCGCGCCACCGCCCCGCCACCGCCACCGCCACCGCCCCCGGCCGGATTCGCCACCGCCCCCGGCCACATTCGCCACCGCCCCGGCCACCCGGCCCCTGTACAACGTCGCAAGGTCCCCATCACCCCGCCCGCTCCGGCGACATAAGCATGGCCACGCTGCTTATGTCGCCAAACATTCGCCGGCGCAGACGGTTTGCTGCGTTTTACATGGCGTCGGGACCGATCGGACCTGGGACGGCGCCCATCAGCGCGTCGAGCCGCCCGGGGTAGCCGACCTACGCCCTAGTCCAGCTCGCGCAGCAGATCCTCGAGGTCGAGATCCTCGCCGAACCCGGCGGCGACATGACCCTCCTCGTCGCGCGGCCAGTCCTCGGGCGGCCGGTCCCACATCAGCTCGAGCGTGTTGCCGTCCGGGTCGATGATGTAGATCGCCTCGTGGGTGCCGTGATCGGTGTGCTGCCGGATCGGCCAGTTCGCCTCCTTGAGCCGACGGTAGGCGTCCGCCAGCGCCCGGCGGGTGGGGTAGGCGATCGCCACGTGGTGCAGCCCGGCGACACCGTCGGGCATGGGCGGGCCTCCCTTCGACTTCCAGGTGTTGAAGCCGAGGTGGTGGTGATAACCGCCGGCCGACACGAACAGGATGTCGCCCTGCGTACCCCAGCCGGGGACGCCCCGCGCCTCCGCGATCACGTCGAATCCGAGCACACCGACGTAGAAGTCGCGGATCCGATCGATGTCGGCCGTGCGCAGATGGGTGTGCCCAATCCGCACGCCCGGATCGATCGGCTCCGGCGCCCGCTGAACCGGGGTGAGATTACCCTGCGGACCCGTCACGATACGTAATGGTGTCACGAAAAGCGCCCGCACCCGATAGCGCCGTCGGTTGGACGCCGAGACCTGCGCCGCCCTCACCGCGGGAGCGATTACGCGCGCGGGTGACAGCCTGCAATCCGAACCGGTGACCGCACGGATCCCCTGCCGGGCGGTCTTGCTCGACGCCGGCGGCGTCATCGTCCTGCCAGATCGCCACCTGCTCGCCGGCGCCCTCGCCCGTGCCGGCATCGACATCGACCCGGCCGCCGTACCCCGCGCTCACTACCTTGCGGTTCGCACCCTCGACCGCGCCCTCGGGTACACGGCCGAGCGCGCCACCGATCCCACCAATGCGTGCGCCACCACCCCCGCCACCGCGCGCGCCACCACCCCCGCCACCGCGCGCGCCACCGATCGCAACACCACCCTCGCTGCTACCCGCGCCGACTATCCGCGGGCCCTACTCCCCCAGCTTGGAATTGTGCGCGGACGCATGGCGGAAGCCCTGGAGGTCTGGGAGCGGATCGCCGACCGCGGGCGCTTCGGGCAAGTCCTCTGGCGCGAGCCGACGCCCGGCGCCACCACGACGATCGACGCGCTGCGACGCGCCGGCATCGCCGTGCTCATCGTCACCAACTCCGACGGTCACGCCGCGGAGAACCTGGCGGCTTGCGGATTCGCCGGCATCCCGACCGTCGATTCGACCCTGGTCGGCTTTGCCAAACCGGACGCCCGCATCTTCCATGCGGCGCTCGCCCGCGCCGGCGCCACGGCGGCCGAGACCGTCCACGTCGGGGACACGCTCGCCAATGACGTGGCCGGCGCCTGCGCCGCCGGCATCACGCCGATCCACTTCGACCCGCGCCGCGCCTGTCGCGCGCGGGAGCACTTTCACGTCCGCTCCCTACCGGGAATCTGCCGGCACGTCAGGAGCAGCGCACCCAGATCCGCACGCGCCGGGCGAGCGTCGAGCATGGCCAGCCAGACCGAGTAAGTCAACCCGTCGCCCTCGGGCGCGTAGGCGCCCCCAGTGGTCGACCGACAGATCCTCCGACGCATCTCCCGGCAGCCCTTGCCCCGAGAGCTGGCGCACCTGGCGCCGGGGGTCCTCACCGCCAGAAGGCAACCCGCACGACCCCCGCCCGGCCGGCCGACATGCATGTCCCCCGCCCGCATGATTCATGTCCCCCGCCGGTCGCCGCGCCACCGAGACGCAAAACGAAGGGCCCGGCGTCGCCGCCGGGCCCTCGGTCAAAACAGCGTCTGCTTGTCAGAGCGGATTACATCATCCCCGACATGTCGGGCATGCCCCCGCCCGGACCGCCAGACTCCTTCTCCGGAACCTCGGCCACGATGGCCTCGGTGGTGAGGATGTTCTTGGCGATCGACGCGGCGTTCTGAAGCGCGGAGCGCGTCACCATGGCCGGATCGATGATGCCTTCCTTGACGAGGTCGACGATGTCGCCGGTCGCGGCGTTCAGGCCCTTGCCTTTCTCCGCGTTGCGCACGTCGTTGACCACGACGGAGCCCTCGAGACCGGCGTTCTCGGCGATCTGGCGCATCGGCTCCTCGAGCGCGCGACGCACGATCCGCGCGCCGGTCCGCTCGTCCGTATCGCCGAACCCATCGAGATTCAAAGCCTCCTGAGCGTTCAGGAGAGCGACGCCGCCACCCGGGACGATGCCCTCTTCCAGAGCGGCCCGCGTGGCCTGCAGCGCGTCTTCGACGCGATGCTTCTTCTCCTTCATCTCGGTCTCGGTGGCCGCGCCGACCTTGACCACGGCAACCCCGCCCGACAGCTTGGCGAGGCGCTCCTGGAGCTTCTCCTTGTCGAAGTCGGAGTCGGTGTTCTCGATCTCGGTCTTGATCTGGTTGATGCGGCCCTTGATGGCGTCGGTCTCGCCGTTTCCGTCGACGATCGTGGTGGTGTCCTTGGCCACAACCACGCGACGGGCACGCCCGAGCTGCGAGAGCTGGGTGTTCTCGAGCTTCAGGCCCATCTCCTCGGTGATGACCTCGCCGCCCGACAGGATCGCGATGTCCTCGAGCATGCGCTTACGGCGATCGCCGAAGCCGGGCGCCTTGACCGCCACGCCCGTGAAGGT
>JAFAZZ010000116.1 GCA_019239375.1 Solirubrobacterales bacterium
CGCCGCCCGCGATCCGGTAGATCGCCTGCGAGCCCGCCACCTGCACGTACGCGCCGTCAGGGATTCGGGGGCTGGGCCGCGCCCGCGATGCTGGCACGCGGCGGCCGCTGCCGTCGAGGTAGCTGCTATCGACGTTCATCGGGACCCCACCGTGGATCGCCGTGCCCACCCTCGGACTGGTGAAGGCGCTGGTGACCGCCCCAGTCGCGGCTGGCCACATACGGGCTACTGGTGCTCTGCGCGCCGTTCCACTCGGCGATCCAGATGTCGTCGGGCTCGGTTAAGCCGGTACCTCTGGCCGCGACCAGATCGCTGATCCCGGAGTCGGCGTTGCTGTAGACGCCCGCCTTGTAGCCCTGCGCGTGCAGCCGAGACGTCCACGCGGCCAGGAAAGCCAGGACCGCAGGGGTGTTCCGGGGCGTCCCACGTATAGACCTCCATGTCGAGGTACAGCGGGTTGCCCCGGCCGATCCCGACCGCGATCGCCTGGTTGACCGCGTCGCTGGCCGCCGCCGCGCCTTCAACCGAGGCCTGCTTCTTACCCACTTGCTCAGAACATGGGCTGACGCCGGTCAGCGGCAGGCGCCGGTCTGCGGCAGGGCTGCAACAAGCCCAAGACTGCGGGGCACCTGACCCCGGCGCACGCGGACTGGTCGACGCCAGCCTCCTCATCCGAATGGCGTTCGAAACGATCGAGGTGTCGAGCTGATCGTGCAGACCATCGGGCGGAGCTCCGGGATCACGGGATGAGCGACGTCCATTGAGCGTCCATCAGGATCACCTCGAGGCCTATTGGATCCACCCGCCGTCTTCTGACTTATTCCAGATATGCAGGCTTTTGTGAGCTTGGGTGAGCCGGCGCCTGCGGATCGCTTTCACTCGTAATGAAGGGTCGGGGGCTCGAGTCGCCGCGTCGGCTTGCCTGAGCCCCGCAATGGCCAGATTGTCGTGGTGGCGGTCACAGGCGCGTCCCTGTCGAACCTGGCCACAGACCTAGATGTAGCTTGGAGACAAGAGCAAGGTCAGATTCGTGCCGTCTTGAGGGCGCCATATGGCTAGGCCCACCTACGGCCGTGATTTTTCTGACATCTGGATGGCTATTTGGTCAGGTATGGCACTCTAGTGTTTGACGCCAGCCGGTGTGTGGCTTACAAAGGCGACACGCGTTCGCTGTCCCTGCAGCGTCTAGGTGGGGGCTGGGCGCGTGCGCGCGCAGGAAGGTATGTCGCCCAAGGCTCCAGGAGGAGGCGTGTGTCCGAGCGCAAGACTCCCGATTTGTGGCTCGTTGATCGCCGGCTCCTCGGGTGGAGTTGTCTCCGCGTAGTCAGGTGAGGTTCGCTGGGGTGGCAGGCCGCGGCGGGGGTGGTGGCGTGGTTTTGTGGGGGGCGGGCGCGCGTGGTGGGTTGTGGCGGGCGAGGGTGCTGTGGCGGTTGGTTGTGGTGGTGGTGGCGTTTGGGGTTTTGCCGGGTGGGGCATGGGGGCATGCGCAGTTGATGTCGAGCTCGCCGGCAGGCAATGCGGTGGTGGGCAGGGAGCCCTCGGTCGTTAGCTTTAGCTTTGGGGAGTCGGTGGGGATTGAGGGTGAGGCGGTCCGGGTGTTTGATCGTGATGGTCGGCGGGTGGATAGCGGCGGGGCGTTTCATGTGGGCGGGAGCGGGTCGGTGGTCGGAGTGCGTCTGCGTCATGGGCTGCCCGACGGGACGTATACCGCGACGTATCGGGTCGTTTCGGCCGATACGCATATCGTCACGGGGGGGTTTGTGTTCTCGATTGGGTCTCGGAGCGCTAGCGGTGGAGTGGCGCTCGGCCGGTTAGCGGCGGGTGGGGGTAGCGGGCCGGTGAGCGATACGGCGTTCGCGGCGGCCCGTGGTGTGCAGTATGCGGCGATTGCCCTCGCGGCGGGGTTGTTGGTGTTCTTGTTGGGGGTTTGGTCGGCGGCGCTGCAGCGTGCCGGGGCGGGTCCGGAGGCGTGGCGGGAGGCCTCGAGGCGCTATTTGTCGCGCGTGCGGGTGGTCCTGTTGGGTTGTTGTGTTGCGGGCGCGGTGAGCGCGCTGGTGGGAATCGTGTTGCAAGGCGCGGAGGCGCGCGGCGTTGATTTTTGGCAGGGGATCGGCACGGGTACGGTGAGTGAGGTGATTCCGAGCCGGTTCGGGATCGTGTGGGGCGCCGGGTTCGTGGCGTGGCTGGTGGCGTTGATCGTTTTGGTGGCGCCGTTTGCGCGGGGGTCGGCGGCCGGGGTGGTTCCTCGCCCCGCGACGTTGGGCGCGACTGGGGTTGCGCTGCCCGCGGCGCGCACGCGGTGGCCGCTGTCGGCGATCGGCATTCCGTTGGCTGCACTGCTCGCGCTGCCGGCGCTGGCTGGTCATCCCACGATCCAGCATCCGGTGTGGCTGTTCGCGCCGACGAACGTGGTCCATGTCGTGGCGACGTCGCTGTGGCTTGGCGGGCTGGTCGGGCTGTTGATCGGGGCGCTCACGCTCCCGCGCGATGAGGGCGATGCGGCGGTCGGGACGCGGGTGCTGGCTGCGGCGCTGGCGCGCTTCTCGCCGCTGGCGCTCGGGTGCGTTGTGGTGCTGATCGCGACCGGGGTGGTGCAGGCGCTGATCGAGGTGAGCGCTTGGTCGCAGTTCGTGGAGACCGGCTACGGCCGCGCGATCGTGGTTAAGGTGGCGGCGCTGAGCGTGCTGATCGGGCTCGGGGCGCGCCAGCGCCGGCGGTCGATCCCGGCGGTGAGCGCGGCGGTCCAGGCGGGCGGGGCGCCGGTGGGGCCGGCGAGGTTGCTGGTGCGGACGCTGGCCGCCGAGCTCGCGATGCTGCTCGTCGTGCTCGGGGCAGTCGGTTCGCTGGCGGGGTCGGCGCCTGCGCGGGAGGCGAGTAGCCCGATGGGCAGCGCCACGGCGGGGATGGGCGCGATGCCCGGGATGGCGATGCCGAGCGGGGGCGCCGGCGCGGCGCGGATCACGACGACGCTCGGCGCCGCGCGGATCAAGATCTCGCTGACGCCCGGGCGGGTCGGCCCGAACACCATCGCGCTGGCGCTGAGCGACGCGCGGACCGGCCATCCGTTCACCGCGACGAAGCAGCTGACCGTGACCGCCTCCCTGAGCCGGCAGCAGATCGGTCCGCTGAGCCTGCCTGTCCACCGGACCGGACCGGGGCGCTACGTGAGCGCGGGCGCTGTGCTTGGCGCCCCCGGAGCTTGGACGCTTCAGATCATCGATCGTACTTCGGAGTTCGAGCAGTCCGAGCGGACTGTGAGCGTGCTCGTCAAATGACAACCCGACACCTAAGGAAACTGTTCATGATTAGACGTCCGATAGTGATTGCCACCGTGGCGGCGGGCGCGTTGGCGGTCCCGGCCGGGGCCAGCGCGCACGTGTCATTTCACCCGAACGCGATTCCGCAGGGGGCCGAGGTGACGACCAACCTGCGCGTGCCCAACGAGTCCGACCACGCGAACCTCACCTCGGTCGCGATCAAACTCCCCAGCGGGATCATCGAGGCGCTCGGCTACCCGCCGGCTGGGTGGTCGTTCAAGGCCAAGACCCAGAAGCTGCCCAAGCCGGTCAAAACCGACGACGGCCTCGTCACCACCGAGGTGACCGAGGTCGACTTCACCGGAGGGCACGCGCCCCCCGGCGAGTTCGTCAACCTGCCGCTGACCATGGTCATGCCAGACTCAGCCAAGCAGGGCAGCGTCCTGACCTTCCCGACCGTGGAGAGCTACTCCGACGGCACGGCCCAGCGCTGGATCGGGACGCCCAGCGATGAGAATCCCGCCCCGACCGTGGACATCACCGCGCCGGCAACTGCCATCCTCGACGTAACCGGGGGAGACGCCGGCCCCCCAGCCAAACTCCCCGTCAACCTAGTCGGCACCGGATCCACCGCCAACAATGCCAGCGCGAGCAGCCCACCCGCCGCCGCAACCACCATCGTCAAGAAAAACACCTCGACACTCAGCATCATCGCCCTCATCGTCGGCGGGATCGGCCTACTAATCGGTCTCGCCTCGCTAGCCCGCCGCCGAACCGCGGCGCGCTGACGTCAAGCATCGGACCTCTCCAGGTTGGGATGATCAGGCGACGGCCGGCATTGCGCGGCCGTGCTGATGACGATCCGGAGCAGCAGTCGGTCGGCGCTCGCGCAGCCGATGCGCGGCCTCGATGGCGCCGATCGGCTGCTCGTCGACTGGGAGCACCTCACAGATCGGCAAGCGGCGGCTGGCCACGCCGATCGGTGAGCGGACGTTATTGACCGCGATAGAAGCCCTGGTTGGCGCAGGGTGACCTAGAACCGCGCTCGGTAAATGGGTGGCCAGGTGCGGATCCGCGGTGTGCGTCTGACTTCGCGATAGAGATCTCGGTCAATAATTCGCCTAGCCTGGAAGGCTGTTGGGACCTCGATTCAGGAGGTCGTGATGATGGAGAACGGCATGCCTCGCAAGCGGCGGCAGCTGACCCCACAGGAGAAGTGGG
>JAFAZZ010000192.1 GCA_019239375.1 Solirubrobacterales bacterium
ACGTCGGTTCGTGTGCGCGCCGCCCCGCCGCGCAGCCACGGCGGTTCGTGTGCCCCGCGCCGGCGCGTCGCCGCATCGCCAGCTCCATGTCGCAACCACCTCGGCCGGAGCGGCTGCTATTGATCCGTTGATCATGGCTGGGACCACTAAGCGGCGGGCGTCGTCCGCCGCCACGGCGTGACCGATGACGAGGCTTTACGGAGGGGTGGAAACGGGCGGCACGTGGTGCGTGTGCGCGATCGGTGCCGGCCCGGAAGCGATCGTGCGTGAGGAACAGTTCCCCAATTCCGGTCCCGACGAGACGCTGGATCGGATAACCGAGTTCTTCCGGGCCGGACCCACTCTTGACGCGATCGGGATCGGCTCGTTCGGCCCGGTTGACGTCGATCCGCGGTCTCCCACGTGGGGCTACGTGACGACGACGCCGAAGAAAGGGTGGCGGCACGTGGCGGTTGCGCCCGTGCTGCGCGATCGGCTCGGGGTGCCGGTCGCCTTCGACCATGACGTTGCCGCCGCCGCACTCGGCGAGTACCGCTGGGGCGCAGGTGATCAAGCGGGCGCCCTTTCCTACCTGACCGTCGGGACCGGAATCGGCGCGGGCTTGCTGATCGACGGCACACCATGGCACGGGCTCATCCATCCCGAGGTGGGTCACCTGCGGATCCCGCATGATCGAGATCGCGATCCGTTTCCCGGCGCCTGCCCGATGCACGGGGATTGCTGGGAGGGCCTGGCCAGCGGCCCGGCGATCGAGCAGCGCTGGGGCATGCCAGGAAGTGAACTGCCCGACGAGCATCCCGCCTGGGAGCTCGAAGCCGAGTACCTCGCGCTCGGGATCCTCAGCATCGTGTGCGTTTTCTCGCCCCGGAGGATCGTCGCCGGCGGGGGGGTGATGGAGCGGAGCGGGCTGCTCGAGAAGGTCCGCGCAAGGCTTCGCGGCTTGCTCGGGGGCTATCTGGAGAACCCGCTCCTGGGCGACGAGATCGACGCCTTCCTGGTCCCGCCGGCGCTCGGTGACCGCGCTGGGGTGCTGGGCGCCATCGCGCTCGCGGAGGGCGCTCGCCCGCGATGAGCGCACCGCAGGTTGAGAGCAGGGTCGGACTATCCGCGCCATACCCCCGCCCACCGCTAGGACGAGTCAGGCATATAGCCTGACCCCAGAGTCCATAGAGGAGATGCGAGTCGATGACCGAGCACAGAATCTACACACAGCAGGAGTGGCAGGCCGAGCGCGACGCCCTGCTCGAGGAGGAGAAGGAGCTGACCCGGCGCGCCGACGAGCTGGCCGGGAAGCGGCGCGAGCTGCCCTGGGTTGCGGTCGAGAAGGAGTATCGCTTCGAGACCGAGGAGGGCATGAAGACGCTCGCCGAGTTGTTCGACGGCTACTCGCAGCTGCTCGTCTACCACTTCATGTTCGGTCCGCCTTACGACGCCGGCTGCCCGGTCTGCTCGTCGATCGCGGATACGCTCGCTCCGCAGGCCGTCCATTTGCGGGCCAGGGACACGACTCTGCTCCTGGTCTCTCGCGCCCCGCTCGAGAAGCTCCTGGCCTACCGCGAGCGGATGGGCTGGCCCATCGGCTGGGTTTCGAGCGG
The DNA here is from genome assembly GCA_019239375.1 of Solirubrobacterales bacterium. Lineage (GTDB taxonomy): Bacteria > Actinomycetota > Thermoleophilia > Solirubrobacterales > Solirubrobacteraceae > Palsa-465. Next base: position 1,596 of record JAFAZZ010000192.1, read on the forward strand.
CGGCAGCGAGTTCAACCGCAACCTGGGCTTCCAGCACACCGAGGAGGAACTGAGGCCGTTCTTGAACGGTGAAATCCCAGCCACCGTCGAGCTGAACGCGCGCATGTGCGGGACGGATGCGGCGGGCTACGTCACGGAGGGTCCCGGCCTCAGCGCTTACACACTGTCCGGCGGCACGGTGTACCGGACCTACGTGACGACCGCGCGCGGTCTCGAGCCCGCGATGGCCTACTACGGCCTGCTCGACCGGACGGCCAAGGGCCGGGCGGAGGATCCCTCCGAGCCGCTGTGGGTGCGGCGCCACGACGAGTACGAGGCCGCGGGCTGAGAGCATGTGACCTCCGCCACCCCGCCCCACGCGGGACGCCTACACGTAGTCAAAGGGCGGCATGTTCAGCAGCTGTGCGCTCTCCGGCCGCTTGGGCTCGAGCTCGCACCCCCGCGCGGCGAGGCTCGTTCCCGACGACCCACGCAATCAGCTTCCACGTCGGATGGTGTCGGTTCTCCCGCACCACTCGCGCAGACGTTCCCGGTCGGCCGCCGGAGCTCCAAGTCGTGCGGTGAGGAGCGCTAATCAGTGCGGTGCGGCGCCGGGCGATCTCCACGCCCGTCCAGTGTGCGGAGCTCCCGACTGAAACCGGGCCGGCCCGATGATCAGCCCGGCTCAGCGTAGCCTGGTCGAAAAAGCGACATATATGAGGCCGTCGCAAAATCCCGGTGGCGTGGACGCGTCTGCGGAAATGTGGACCGGTCCGGACGGGTGGGTTCTGTCCGGTGCGACTGGTAAAAGTGCCTCCTGAGCAGGGCTTTTACGGCTGAATGCAGCAGCCGGGGCCTGCGTCAGGAGGTGGTCTTGGATGATGACGGATCGGGCGGCGGAACTCGATGCGGGCGATGGTCGGGGGGGGTCGGTGGGGGCGACGCGGGTGTATGTGTGCCCGGCGCGCGATCAGTTGTTCTTGATGCCGGTGAGCATGCGCGACTGGCTTGAGGAAGGGCATCTGGCGTTCTTCGTGCTCGAGGTGGTCGGCGAGTTGGACACGCGCGCTTTGCATCGACGGCCGGGTGGGTGTTCCGGCCGGCCGCCGTATGAGCCGGAGATGATGGGGTGGATTCAAGTGGTCGTCGCAACGCCTGACGTTGAGGAGTTGCGATGCCCAGGAGAAGCCGTGCTTTGGATCGTGCCGCTGCAGCAGGGACGCGGTTTGGAGGACACCCACCGGCTGGGCGTCGGGAACATCGGGTCCGGTTCTGGGAGGCGATCGCTCGAGGGGCATCAAGCGTGGACGCCGCCGCGGAGGCGGGTGTCTTGCCGAGCATTGGTGTCCGGTGGTTTCGCAAGGCTGGCGGGATGCCGCCTCTCAGCCTCGCGCCGGTGTCTGGGCGATATCTGTCCTTCCCCGAGCGGGAGGAGATCGCGGTCCTGCTCGCTCGTGGTGCTGGGGTGCGGGAGATCGCGCGCCAGTTGGGGCGGGCGCCGTCGACGATCTCCCGAGAGCTGCAGCGGAACTCTGCGCTCGGGACCGGCCGGCCGGAGTATCGGGCCTCGACCGCGCAGACGCATGCCGATCGTCGCGCGCGACGACCGAAGCCGGCGAAGCTGGCGGTCAACCCGGAGTTGCGCCGCTATGTGCAGGACCGGCTCGCCGGAGGCGTGCAGCGGCCCGACGGGAGCGTCGCCGGTCCGCAGATCAGCTGGGCTGGGCGGCGTCGCGGACCGCGAAAGGACCGACGCTGGGGACAATCTTGGAGCCCGGAGCAGATCTCCTGTCGACTGTGGGTTGACTTCCCCGATGATGAGTCGATGCGTGTTTCCCATGAGGCGATCTATCAGTCGCTCTATGTCCAGGGTCGCGGAGCGCTGCGCCGA
>JAFAZZ010000226.1 GCA_019239375.1 Solirubrobacterales bacterium
CCGCCAGCTCGCGTGAGGCGGAGCCGTGGAGACGCTAGACGATCCAGCCGGCGCCGAGCCGAGCCTCGCCGGCGCTTGTCGATATGAGCGTCAGCGATGAAGCGCAGTCCGCTGAAGCAGCAACCCAGCGGCGACACCCAGCGCGCAGGTCAATATCGAGGCGCCGGCAATGGTTATGCGCGGCCGTGACGCATGCGCGGCCCTCGACGTCGCCATCCGCGTGTTGCGGGACGTCGCTCTCGGCGTGTTGCGGGACGTTGCGCTTGGCGTGTCGCCGGATACCGTTTTCGGCGCGCGGCCGGCCGTCGCTGTACGCGGCTTCCCGGGCGTCGATCGCGGCGGATCGCCGGACCTTTTCCTCGTTGCCTTGCCCTGCGTTGCCGTTGGCGCCTCGCCGGAGGCGCCGTTCTTCCCACTCGCCTTCGTCCGAACGCTCTCCTGCCGGCCGGCACCTGCGCTGCGCCCGCGGCCGGTGATCGAGCTTGCCTTCCGTCTCCCATCGACACGCGCGCGCTGGGCGCCCCGCACGGAGCCCTTCGGTGGGGTTGAGGGCGTGCTGCCCAAGGTTCGACCTGCGGCCGCGCGTGTGCTCCGACGCGTCGGGGGATCTGCGTCGTGTGATGATGGCCTCCGACTGCGATGGGGGGCCTTGGAAGCCGCCTTGCTCGGCGTCTGTTTGCCTTCCCGCGACGCGAGATCGGTTACGTCTACTAGGCCCAGCTCAGATACAGGCCGGAGCGGCACTAGGCTGCCTTCCTATCGGTCGCTGCACTCGCCCTCCTCTGCGTCCTGATCTCGCTCGGGGAGGGAAACTTGACGCGCGGCCAGAGCTCTCTGGCCAGGTCATGGACATCGGCCTGCGCCTCGCGGGTGCTGCGGTCGCGCTCATTCAGCAGGATTAGCGGCACATCCTGAGTGATCGCGGTCCGCCACGCGGCCCGAGCCCTCAGCTCGGTTCGCGCCACCCGCAGCTTCAGTCGCCGAGCGAGCCGCTGAAGAGCTTGCTGATTTAGGCGATAGCTCAGCTGTGCGTGATCGCACTCGACCCTGACCAGGCTCTTGAAGCGCACCTCTGCGCCCCTACGGTTCAGCTTCTCGACGGTCTGCGTAAGCCGACTCAGACCCCGAAGCGCATTGCTGTCGCTCATCTTGACCGGGCAGACGATCTCGTCCGCCACCAGCAGCGCCGAAACCGTGAGCTCTCCCACGTTCGGCGGGCAATCCATCACCACTCGGTCGTAGTGTGCCAGGAGCGGCTCGAGCGCGTCATTCAGCTTGAACACGCCCATCGTCTCCGACCGCAGTTGTGTATCCAACGCCTCCGCGCGCTCGTCGCACGGCAACAGATCCAGCCCGGGCACGCCCAGTACATCGTGCAGAACTGCGTCCTCGGCCGGCACCGCGTTCCGGGGCGCCAGCACGTCGACGACGGTGGCCTCGAGGGTGGCGGGATCGACACCAAAGGCAAATGTCAGGTTCGCTTGCTGGTCGAGATCGACCATCAGGGTCCGGGATCCCGCATAAGCCCACTGCGACCCGAGGCTTCCGGCGAGGGCGGTTTTGCCGGTCCCTCCCTTTTGCGCTGCGATTGCTGTCACCACGGCCTGCGACATGTCTCGGACCCGTATTCGACAGAGGGTTCAGCAGTTCCTCCATGCCCGAGCGGGGCTGCGCCGGGGGCGCCGACGCGGGGCTGTTTCAGCGCCGGATGGATTGCCGTCAACTCCGCATTCGTCCGCGTGGCGCGGCCCGAGTGTGGACTTAGACGCCGTGGTGGGTGCAAAGTCCGATCTCGCCCCTAGCCGGCAGCTCGAATGCGGGGTTAAGGGCAAATCGTGACCTGGAGCACGTACCTCGGCAGTCGTAGCGCTTGCTGCCGGGCCCTCTGTGATCGCAGGCCCCGGCGCGGTTCTCGCGGCGATCGTGACCTCGCCACCAGCCCTGCGCGATCGTGACCTCATGACCGGCCCTGCGCGAATCGTGACCCTCGCCACTGGCCCGACGCGACCGTGACCCTCGCCCCCGATCCCCGCGGCCACCTCTCCTGCCGGGGACGATCGCGCCGGCCAGTCGTGATGGCATGTTCACGCAGCACCCTCGGCGGGCCGCAAGCCCGCGGTGGCTCAGCTCGCGATGGCTCCAACGCGGATTCCGAACGGCGGAAAAAGGGCGGCGCAGCACCCACGCGCATCATGATGGCCACGGCTCGACCCGGCTGAAAGCTCGTCACCTCCCTCGGTCACGAGCGCCGCCCCGGCCCGCCGGCGCCGTTGCGCCGCACGGCCCGCTGGCGCGGCTGGCACCGCCGGCGCCGTTGCGACGCACGGCCCGCTGGCGCGGCTGGCACCGCCGGCGCCGCTCTGATCGGTGACGTCACCGAGGCTGGCTAGCATCCGCCGCCATGTCGAGTCCCGGTTTGCGTCGGGGACTCGTCGCCGTGGCGGGCCCGCTCATTGCGATAACGGTCGCGGTGGCCGTCCTCGTGCTCCTCAGGTCTGGAAGCGCTCAGCAGCGCCGCGATCCACCGGTACAGGTGGCGGTGCCACCCATGCAGCCGCCCCCGATTCTGCCGGCGCCGCCTCCGCCCAAGCCACGCCCGGCTCCCACGGACGATCCCTGGCTTCTCTACGGCTACACGCTGGCGCGCACCCGCTTCTTCCCGGACGCGGCGAGGCTCGACCCGCCGCTGCATGTCGGCTGGAGGTTCTGGGACGGGGCGCTGCTCGAGTTCCCGCCGGTGATCTATGACAACACGCTGTACTTCGAGGATGCCAATGGATGGGCGAGGGCGGTCAGCACGACAAGCGGCCATGTCCTCTGGCAGCGCCAGGTGGGAACCCTGGCCGCGGCCTCCCCGGCGCTTGACGTGCGGCACAAGCTTGCATTCTTCACGCTGCTCTCCACGACCCCTGGCGCTCGCGAACCAGGCAACGGCGTGGTCGTGGCGCTGTCGATGAAGACTGGGCAGGTCGCGTGGTCGCACTCCTTGCCCGGTGGGAGCGAATCCTCGCCGCTCGTGCACGGCCTCAGCGTGTTCCTGGGCGACCAGGACGGCACCGTTTACTCGTTCCGGACCTACGACGGCCACACGAACTGGACCTTCCAGGCGAGCGGTGCGGTCAAGGGCGGAGTGGCGTTCGCCCACAATACGATCTACTTCGGCGACTACGGCGCTCGCGTCCACGCGGTCAACGCGGCTGACGGTCAGGAGATCTGGTCGGCTGCCGGTGGCGACAGCTTCTACTCGACGCCTGCGGTCGCCTTCGGGAAGGTATACCTCGGCAGCACGAGCGGCGCCGTCTACGCGTTCTGGGCGAACTCCGGGGCATCGTCGTGGACCGCGTCGACGGGCGCATACGTTTACGCCTCACCAGCGGTGGCAGACGTTCCTGGTCTCGGGCCGACGGTCTTCATCGGCTCATACGACGGCAATTTCTATGCCTACAGCGCCGACAGCGGGGCCCTGCGCTGGAGCCACACCGGCGGCGGGCGGATCGACGGCTCCGCCACGGTCATCGGCAACGTCGTCTACTACTCCAGCCTGGGCTCGAATACGACGGTGGGCCTCGACCAGCGCTCCGGCCGGCAGGTGTTCTCGTTCCCCGACGGCGAGTTCACTCCGGTGATCACCGACGGAAAGGTCGTGTTCTTGATCGGGTACTCGACCATCTACCAGATGCTTCCTGGGCGCTGAGGAGCCGCCCGGCTCCCTCCCAGGTTGCGGCCGGGGGCTCGGCCGCACACGCGACGAGGCCTTCGTCCCCATCAGGTGCAGGTGATGTGGACTTGATGCAGCAGCCAGCCGGCCGTCGATGCGCCATCGCTTACAAGATCGACGGTCCCGGTGCAGCGATGAGTCCCGTCGTTGCGGAGCGAGGTGGTCTGGATCCCGACCGTGGCGCCGCCGGCTGACTGGCTGACGGTCCGGGCGTCGCCGAACGTGATCGACTGCGTGCCGGCCAGGGCCGCCTCGAAACTAGGCAAGCCCTGCAGCTGGGCGCGCAGGCCTGGATCAGCGAGAGCCCAAGCCTCGTCATACCTGTGCGCCGCGGCAAGCTGGTAGAACGACTCGACCGCCGCGACCGGCGTCGTCGACGGGGACCCAGTGCGGGTGGATGGCGCGCCCGTGGACGGTGCCCCGGATGGTGTCGACGAGGGCGGCGCCGTCGATGGGGTGGACGTGGAAGCTGCGGTGCTCGTCGCGGGCTGCGATGTGGAGGCGCTGTTGCGCGTGCCGGAGCCACCTGATCCGTGGCTTGTGCCACCTGATCCGTGGCTTGTGCTACCCGATCCGCGGCTTGTGGCACCCGACCCCTGGCTTGTGGCACCCGATCCGCGGCTCGAGGCGCTTCCGGAGGCGGTCCGTTGGGGCTGTCCGTTTCCGGAGTTCAGGACCACCGCGAGCACGACCGCCAGCGCCACGAGTCCCAGGAGCCCTGCGGCGATGGCTGCGGCCGGCGAGCGGCGGTGACGATCCGCCGCCACGAGCGGCTCCGCCGGCCAAGCGCGTCGCGGCGCTGGCACCCCCGGATCGGCACGCACCGCGGCGGCCGGCTCGGGGGGTGCCGGCTGCGCTCGCATCGGTGCGGTGGGTTCTCCGTCGAGCATCCTTGCCGGCGCTCGCATCGGTGCGGTGGGCTCCGGGTCAAGCGCCGCCCTCAGACGCGCCACGAGCTCGCGGGCCGAGTGCGGGCGGACGCTGGGA
>JAFAZZ010000228.1 GCA_019239375.1 Solirubrobacterales bacterium
CCGCGCCGGCGGGGAGCACACCATGACCGGCGATCTTCTGGGTGCCGAGCTCACCCCCGCCGAACAGCGCCTGCTCGCCGTCTACGAGGAGCTCAAGTCGCTGTGCGCCGAGGAGCTCCCGCCCAATGCCCACGCTGGCGTGCGGGCATCGCTGGCCCTGATGCACAACGTCGTGACCGGCCTCGTACTCGAGTACGAGCACCTGACCGACCTCGGGGTGTGAGCCGATGAGGATCGCAGTTGTCGGCGGAGGGCCGGGTGGGCTTTACCTCTCGATCCTTATGCGCAAGGTCAGGCCGGACTGCGAGGTCGTCCTCTACGAGCGCAACGCGGCGAGCGACGCCTTCGGGTTCGGGGTCGTGTTCTCGGACGAGACGCTTACCGTGTTCGAGCACGCCGATCCCGAGACCTACGCGCAGATAGCTGAGCGCTTCACCCGCTGGACCGACATTGACATCCACCACCGGGGTTCGAAGACCAAGTCCGGGGGTCACGGGTTCTCGGCCATTGGCCGGCGCGAGCTGCTTCGGATCCTTCAGGAGCGGGCGATCTGGCTCGGTGCGGACCTGCGCTTCCAGACGCCGGCACCGCCGGTGAGCGAGCTGGGCTGGGCGGACCTGGTGGTCGGGGCGGACGGCGCGTCCAGCGCGGTGCGCACGGCGCTCGCCGGCGACTTCATACCGTCGCTTGACCGCCGCCATTGCCGGTACATCTGGCTGGGCACCGACCTGGTCTTCGACGCGTTCAAGTTTTTCATCGCCGAGACCGAGCACGGCGTAATCCAGGCTCACGCGTATCCGTACGACGAGGGCATGAGCACGTTCATCGTCGAGATGCACGAGCGGACGTGGAAGCGCCTCGGGCTGGGCGAGTTGCCGATCGACGACGCCGTGGCCTGGTCCGAGGAGCTGTTCGCCGATGCGCTCGACGGCCACCGGCTGTACTCCAACAACTCGCGCTGGATCAACTTCGTCACCGTGCGCAACCAGCGCTGGTGCACAGACAACGTGGCCTTAGTGGGGGATGCCGCGCACACCGCGCACTTCTCGATCGGCTCGGGGACGAAGCTCGCGATGGAGGATGCGGTGGCGCTGGCCTGGTCCTTTCGCTCGTTCGGCGATGACGTGGGAGCCGTCACGGCGGCCTACGAGGCGGAGCGCCGACCAATCGTGGAAAGCACCCAGCGCGCGGCCCAGGCCTCGCTCGAGTGGTTTGAGGGTATCGGCCGCTACGTCGATCAGGAGCAGTTGAAGTTCGCCTTCAACCTGCTCACCCGCAGCCGGCGCGTGACCTACGACAACCTCAGGCTGCGCGACCCCGAGTTCGTGCATGACGTGCACCCCGACCCCCGGCCGCCGATGTTCACCCCGTTCAAGCTGCGCTCCCTCGAGTTGCCCAACCGCGTGGTGGTCTCGCCGATGGACATGTACTCGGCGGTGGACGGAACGCCGGGCGACTTTCACCTCGTGCACCTCGGATCGCGCGCGCTCGGTGGCGCCGGCCTGGTGATGACCGAGATGATCTGCGTGTCGGACATCGGGCGGATCACGCCGGGGTGCGCCGGGATGTACCGGCCCGAGCACGTCGCGGCGTGGCGCCGGATCGTCGCGTTCGCCCACGAGCACGGCGCGAGCTGCGCGATCGGCGCCCAGATCGGCCACTCCGGACGCAAGGGTTCCACCAAGCTCATGTGGGAGGGGATGGATGACCCGTTGTCGGACGGCAACTGGGCCCTCATCGCGCCCTCGGCCATCGCGTACAGCCCGCGCAATCAGATCCCCCGGGCGATGACCCGCGCCGACATGGACGTGGTGCGCGAGCAGTTTGTGTCTGCGGCGCGCGACGCGCTAGAGGCGGGGTTCGATCTGCTCGAGGTGCACATGGCCCACGGCTACCTGCTCTCAAGTTTCCTCTCGCCGCTGGCCAACGTGCGCGAGGACGAGTACGGCGGCTCGCTCGAGAGTCGGGCGCGGTTTCCTCTGGAAGTGTTCGACGCATGCCGGGCGGTGTGGCCGGCCGGCAAGCCGATCAGCGTGCGGATCTCCGCCACCGACTGGGTCCCCGGGGGCTTCGATGCGGATGACGCGGTGGCCTTCGCGAGGATGCTCGCGGCGCATGGGTGCGACATCGTCGATGTCTCGAGCGGTCAGGTAACGCCGCTCGAGAAGCCAGCGTTCGGCCGCAGCTACCAGACCCCGTTCGCCGACCGGATCCGCCACGAGGTCGGGATCCCGGTGATCGCGGTCGGTGCGATTGCGAGCTACGACGACGTCAACACGATCATCCTCGCCGGCCGGGCCGACTTGTGCGCGCTGGCCCGCCCGCACATCTACGACCCGCACTGGACGCTGCACGCCGCCACCGAGCAGGAGTTCGATCTGGTGCCATGGGTGCCGCAGTACCGCGCGGGCTCGCGCAAGCCGCCGGCCGGGCGCGACCGGGTGCGGTCCGAGCTCGAGCGGACCTTCGAAGAAGTCGCGCTGGATTCGCGGGTGTGACGGGAGCGGCCAGGCCACGAGCGTGATCGCCGAGGAGCCCCTCCAACCGCAGAACCTGGTCATCACGCTGCTCGGCACCTATGTGCGGCCGTTCGCACGGACGGTCTGGTCAGGCGGCCTGGTCGTGCTCCTCGGCGAATTCGGCTTCTCCGATGCTGCCGCCCGCGCCGCCCTGACCCGGCTGGTGCGCCGCGACCTGATCGCGCGCGTGCGCTCCGGGCGCCTCGTGCACTATCGGGTGACGGCGCGCTGCGAGCGGCTGCTGATCGAAGGCGACGGGCGCATCTTCAGCCTGGGACAACTTCCGGGCGGCGCGGGGCCGTGGACCGTGCTGTGGCATCAGATTCCCGAGGAGCGCCGGCTCGAGCGAACCCGGCTAGGACGGCGGCTCCGCTTCCTCGGCTTCGGCTCGGTTCAGGACAGCGTCTGGATCGCCCCGCACGATCATTCCGCGGAGGTGGCGGAGCTGCTGAGCGAGCTTGGAGTCGCGCGTCACGGCGCGGTATTCGTGGCAAGCCTCGGCGCGGGCCCGGGGCTGCCGGCGATGGTGGCGCGCGCCTGGGATCTGAACGGGCTGGCGGAACGCTATGAGGCTTTCTGCGCCGAGTTCGAGCCCTACCTGTCCGCCTCGCTGGCCGACCACGACGCGTTCATCGTCCGAACCCGGCTCATACACGCATTTCGCGGCTTCGCCCAGCTCGACCCCGAGCTGCCCGACGAGCTCGCGCCCTTGGCCGCGCCGCGCCGGCGCGCAGCCGAGGTCTTCGACGCCCTCTACACCGGGTTGGCCGCCCCGTCACAGCGCCATTTCGACTCGGTGACGCACGCGTGCGGGCTGCTGGCGTCCGCCGGAGTGCGCTAGTCGAATCGCTCTTCGCCTCGCGCCGAACTTTGGCGCTGCACCTGAACAAATGCGAAGGTGGATCGCCAAAGTTCGCGAGCCGTCGGCGTTGGGCATCGACGCGCGGTCGCGCCGCCCGGCTAGCGCCGCGGCACGAAGGCGAAGACGCGACTCGGGCTGCCCGTGCCGCCGACCAGCCTGAGCGGCGAGACCACGAGCAAGGCGCCGGTGACCGGGAGCCGGTCCAGATTGGCGAGCTGGGTTAGGCCCAGCCGGCCGGCGCCGAGCAGGAAGTTGTGCAGCGGGAAGGGCGGGTCGAAGCCGCCGGCCGCGCCGGCGTCGATCCCGACCGTCTCGACCCCGAAGCCCGAGAGGTTTCTTTCGTGCGCGAGCCATCTCGAGGCCTCGACGTCTGGTCCGGGTGTCTCGGGTCCGTTCTCGCGGACGTTGAGGAACGCGGCTTCGTCCTGCGCGCGTGATCCCCAGCCGGTTTTCAAGAGCACCCACGCGCCGTCCGGCACGCGGCCGTTCTCGGCCTCCCAGGCCTCCAGATCGGCCACGGTGAGTAGGTAGCCCGGAGTCGACTCGGTCTCGGCGGTCTTGTCGATCACGCAGGCCGGCCCGATCAGCTGGCTCGGGCCGATCGAGCCGACATCGGCGCCGTCCTTGCCCGTGACCCAATGGATGGGCGCGTCGAGATGCGTGCCGACGTGCTCGCCAATAGTCAGCGTGTACCAGGCCCAAGCTGGACCGCGGTCGTCGTAGCGGCTGATCTCGGTGCGCGTGAGGCCGGGAGTGTTGGCGAACGGGGGCGGGAGCTTGATCACCGGGGTCGACTCGGTGAGGGGTTGGGTGAGGTCGACAACTTCGACGCCGCCGCCGGCAATGGCATCCAGAAGGGCCGCGACCGTGCTGGTTTCGATGCTGGACATTTCGGTTCAATCTCCTTGCGGGCTCAGCCTGCGCGGAAGGCCTCCTCGAGCCACTCGGCGCAGATCGTCGGGTTCACCTTCACGTCTAGGACCAACGGACCGTGCGGGTTCACGAGCCACTCCTCGACACAGGCCAGGTCGTCCGTGCGGCGAACCGTGGCGGCCTTCGCGCCGGCGGCACGGGCGAGCGCGGCGAGGTCGGCGTCGGGGAACCGCACAAGCGAGACATCGTGGCCCATCGGGGCGAAGTGATGGACTTCAGCACCGTAGGCGGCGTCGTCGTAGATCACCACGAGGAGCATCAGCTTGAGCCGCGCCGCCGTCTCGAGCTCGGCCAGTGCCATGAACGCGCCACCGTCGCCGATCGCCGCCACCGTGGGGCGGTCGGGCTGAGCGATGGCGGCGCCGATGGCGTTCCCCAGTCCCAGCCCCACGGCCTGGAAACCGTTCGGGAACACCCAGGCGCGCGCATCCGGAACCTCGAGGTACATCGACGGGTAGCCGAGGAAGTGGCCGGAGTCGACCGCCACGGCACGGTTCGCCGGCAGCAGGTCGTTGAGGGCGATGCTGACCGTTCGGGGATCGATCCAATCCTCGGTCGAGGCGTCCTCATAGTCCTCGTGGCGCCAGGCGCGCGCCGCGATCTTGGCTCGTAGCTCCGGGGTCCGGAATCCTCGGCTCGAGTGCCCACGGGTTCGCAGGTGGTCGTTCACGGCCGCCGCGGTCGCCTTGGCGTCGCCCAGGATCGCGAGGTCCGCGGGCCGGTTTCGACCGATCGCCCGCGGCTCGGTGTCGACCTGGATCACGCGCGCCTGCGAACCGATCAGGGCACCGTGCTTGGTCGTCCAGTGGTTGACCGACGCCCCGACCACGAACACGACGTCCGCGTCGGGGAGGATCGTCGCTGCGAAGGGGCTGGCGAAGCCTCCGGAGATGCCGAGCGCATAGGGAAGACCGGTGAACAGGCCGTTGGCGGGCGCCGAGGTGGCGAGGATCGCGCCGATCCGCTGCCCGAGCTCCTCGAGGACCGACCCAGCGTCGGCCAGGACAGCGCCTCGGCCGGCGATGATCGCGGGGCGCTTGGCGCTGGCAAGGAGATCGGCGGCGGCTCGGATTGCGCCTGGTTCGGGCGCCGGAGGCGCTAGCTCGGGCGGCGATGGTTTGGACGGCTCGGTCTGCTCGGCGGGCTGGGGCTGGATGTCGATCGGCAGCATGAGCACCACCGGCCGGCGCTCGATTCGTGCACGGTGGTAGGCACGGGCCGCGTCGTCCGGCGCCGTCTTCGGGCTGTGGACGCGGTCGGCGATCGCGCCCACCGACTCGACCAGGTCATGCTGGTCGATCCGGAAGTTCGAGGTCAGGGCGGCCGCCGGCGTCTCGCCAGCCAGCACGACGATCGGCGTCCGGCTCTTGGCCGCCTCGGCCAGCCCGGTCATCGTGTTGGTCAGCCCCGGGCCCTGGTGCACGCTGACCAGACCAACGCCACCGCTCACGCGGGCGTAGCCGTCGGCCATGCAGGTCGCGCTCATCTCGTGCCGCGCGTGGTGGAACCGCGCGCCGTGCCGGACGAGCGCGTTGGTAACGATCAGGTTGCCGCTGCCCAGAATCCCGAAGGCGTCCTTGACTCCCTGGGCGGCGATCGTGGCGCCGACCACATCGGCGACCGTCGCTTGCCCGGTTGCCGGCCGCGGTTGGCCGTCGGGGCCGGCTGCGGGGGAGACCTCCACCTCACTCACGAGGCGCCATGCTACTTCTCGTTGCGCCGCTTAGACCCCGCGTGGTGCTCAGACTTCGATCACCGCTCCGTCGGCGGCCGGTTCTAGCTCGATCTCGGCCAGGTGGCCAAGCATGTCCTCGCTCATGTGCGTGATCACGATGCGCCGGGCCTCGAGCATCGAGCGCTTTTCCATGAGCGTGTGGTAGTCGAGATGCCCGGGCGCCTGCTTGTCGAAGAAGTTGCACTCGCACACGAACAGGTCGGCACCCCGGGCGAGCTCCGGCAGCGTATCGGTCCATTCGGTGTCGCCGGAGTAGGCGATCACGCGCCCGCCGTACTCGACCCTCAGCGCATGGGGGCGGGTGCCGCTCGAGTGCTCGACGGCAAAGGCGGTGAGCCACGCCGGCCCGAACTCCAGGGGCACGCCCGCGGTGAACTCGACGAAGCTTGTCTCGAAGGGACGCTCCGCTTCGGTGGCGCCGGGATACAGCAGCTCGAAGGTACGTTCCACGCGGTCGCGCACTCCCTCGGGTCCGGCGATCACCAGCGGCTTGCTGCGCTTGGCGAACTGTCCGTCGAGGATCACCCAGGGCAGACCCGCGAAGTGGTCTCCGTGCAGGTGGCTGAGGGCGATGTGGCCGAGCGAGCCTGGGTCAATGGCGAGCCGCTTGAGTGCGGCCAGCGTGGTTGCGCCGCAGTCGAACAGGAGCGGCTCGTGACCGCCCGCGAGGTGTAGGCAGGCCTGGAAGCGTCCGCCGCTGGCGAACGCATCGCCGGATCCGACGAACGTGACACGCACGCTCAAAGCGGCTTCTCGAACCAGTGGTGGGCGAACGGCTCGTCGTTGAAGGGAGCCACCTCGGCGTAGCCGACCTTGCGGTACATCTCGATCGCCTCGACGAGGGAGCGGTTCGTCTCCAGGCGCAGGCTCTGAGCCCCGCTCCGTCTGGCCTCCGCCTCCAGCTCGGTGAGCATGCGGCGGGCGATGCCGAGACCCCGGGCGCCTTCGGCCACCCACATCCGCTTGATCTCCGATGGTTCGTCCGGGTGGTGCTTGATCCCGCCGCAGCCGACCGCCTCCCCATGCACGTAGGCGACGAGGAACAGGCCGGCCGGTGGCGTCAGCTCGTCCGGCTCGGCGGAGACGCCGGCCGATGGGTCATAGGCTCCGTTCGAGCGGCGGCCAAGTTCGGCGAAGTAGGCGCTCATGCAGCGCACCGCGTCGGCGCCGGCGGGATCGACTCGCCGGATCTCCACCTCCGCGGTGGTTAGGAGCCTTCTTACCGTCCCCATCGCGGTGAGCAGGTCGTGTCTTTGCCGCGGGTCGAGCGGAGCGAGGATCGAGCTGGCCAGCGCATCGCTGCGTCGCACCAGCAGCGAGCGCTCGGCCTGCCCGGCGCTGCTCAGGCGCGCCACGCGGACGCGCCCGTCGCCCGGACTCGGCTCGGTGGTGATGAGCCCGGAGCACTCGAGTGCCCGGAGCAGCCGGCTGGCATGGCCGGCGTCGAGACCGAGACGAGTGCGCAGCGTCCGCACCTCGCAGCCCTCGGTTCCGATCTCCCACAGGACGCGGTCCTGCCCCAGCGGGCGGTGGCGCCCGAGGTAACGGTCGTCGAGCGCCCCGATCCGCTGGGTCACGGCGCGGTTGAAGCTCCGTACCTGATCCACCATGGCTTGGGGGACGGCGGCCATTCTCTGACCTTAGTCAGAGGTTTGGCCTCCCGTCAAGGGCGGCGCCGGCAAGGAACTCGGCGACGGCCTCGACCGTCTCCTCGGTCCGCTCGGTCGGGGGCGAGTGCTGGCAGTCCAGGTGCACCCGGCGCACCGGGCCGTGTGCCCGCTGCTCGATCGCGTCGAGCTGGGCCATCGTGCCGTACTGGTCGCGCTCGCCCTGGATCAGCAGCAACGGACAGGTGATCGAATCCAGCTGGCCGGTGATGTCCCACTGCGGAAAGTCTGGATCCAGCCATACGTCGTTCCAGCCGAAGAATGCGGCGTCGGGATCGCGGTGGTGGCGAGCCATCCGTTCGCGCAGGGCGCCTTGCCCATATACGTCCCGCGCACGGCGGATCTCGATCAGGCACACGTCCTCAACGAACACGTGGGGAGCGATCGCGACCAGCGCCTCTACCGGATGGTGCGCGGCATGGATCAGCGCGATCGAGGCCCCGTCGCTGTGGCCGACCAGCACGGGTGCTCGCATTCCGAGTTCGGCCAGAAGCTCCGGAAGGACTTCGAGCGCCTCCTCGTGCATGAACGAGGGTGTCCGCGGCTCGGGTGGCGGGTCCGACTGGCCGTGCCCCCAGCGCGAGAAGGCGACGGTCCGACGGCCCGTGGCGGCGGCGAGCTGCTGGGGGAAGCCGCGCCACAGCCCGACCGAGCCGAGCCCCTCGTGCAGCAGCACCAGCGGGGTCCGGCCCGTAGCGCCCGGGATGTCGAGCAACTCGACGTGGCCTCCGCGCAGGGCCAGATGCGTGGTTGTGGGCGGGGATGGCGTGGTCGGCGGAGGTTAGCGGCGCGTGTGGGGCGCTTCCGAGCGGTGGGCGGGAGGATCGTTTCCGGGGCGCCCCCGGCGGGGAGCCTTCGCCGGGCATGGCGTCGAGCGACCTCTGCGGGATCAGTGCCGAGGTCGCCGGGCTGACGCCGGTTTACCCGGAGCGACGTCCGGACCAACGCCGGTTTATGGCGAGCGGATCCCAGGGACGGATGACGGTTTACCCCGGGGCGCCCGCGCTGGATTACCTACAACTCCGCATTCGGCCGCGCGCGGCGGCGCCATTGCGGAGTTTGCCTCCATGGTGGCGGCAAACTCCACTCTCGCGCCCGGGGACAGCGCAGTTGTGGAGTTAAGGGCAATTGTGCCTCTCGACCCCGAGGTGGGGGACGGCGCGACCGCGCCCGCCAGCCCTTGCAAGCACACGCGGGCTCGGGCGACCCGGCTTACTCCGAATTCGCAACCAGCACGCCGCCTGCCGCGTTCCTCTGACGAGAGACCATTTTCGCGTTCCCGGTGGCGCCAGCGTTACGCTGGAGCGGTAGGATTCCGGCGACGGGCGCGGAGAAGCAGGTCCGGGACGCTCATCTTGACAAAAAGGCATTCGGAAGTAGGGGGTTCTTTGTCCATGTCACGGGAACGCGATGAGCGGATCAGCGACGAGCTCGCCTCGCACCGTCGTCCCGGCCGGATGAGCCGCGCGTTCGATGCGCTCACGGCGGATCTGAGGCTGGTCGACTGCGGCTCGCTCGACGTTCTCCTCTACTGCACCGATGACGTTGCCGCCGGCGCGCCGGGCGACACTAGCTTGACCGAGGTCGCTCAGCTGAGGTAAGACTCAGCGACTCCGCCGGCGAGTGGGCCCGTTAGGTCAGGACGCGATCGAGGGCACTGACAACCCGCGGGTCGAATTGCGTCCCGGCACCATGGCGCAGCTCCGCGAGCGCCTCGTTGACCGGCATCGCGGCACGGTAGGGGCGGTCGGTGGTCATCGCGCTGAACGCGTCGCACACGGTCACGATCCGCGACTCGATCGGGATGGCTTCGCCGACCAGGCCGTCGGGATACCCGTGACCGTCGTAGTGCTCGTGCGAGGCCCGGACGTATCGCGCGACGCGCGCGAGGGCGCCGCCGACCTGCTTGAGGATCCGCTCGCCCTGGACGGTGTGGTGGCGCATGACTTCCCATTCGTAGGAGTCGAGCGGCCCTTGCTTGTTGAGAATGTCTTTCGGCACGAAGATCTTGCCGACGTCGTGCAGCATCGCGACGAACTCGACGGCGCGCCGCTGCGACGCGCTGAGCCCGAGCGCCGCCGCGGCTGAGCGCGAGAGATCGACCACGTCCCGACTGTGGGCCCCGGTGTACTGGTCGTCCGCCTCCACGACATACCCGAGCAGCGTCGCCGTGCCGCGGTAGGCGGTGCTGAGCGCCAACCCGAAGTCGAGACGCTGGCGGCGCTCGCGGGCGAGCAACCACAGCAGACCGATCAACGGCACGGTGAGCAGGACCAGCCCCGTGTGCTCGACCGCGGCGGCCGCGGCCAGCAGGCCGATGCACGAGAGACACCCATCGGTGGCGTAAAGCCACAGCATCGGCAGCTGATCACGCGGGCTTACGCGCTCCGCGAACCAGGTTCGAGTGAGCCCTGCGGTGGCGTCGAAGACGATCTGGGCGAGGAAGGCGAGCAGGTACAGAGGCCAGTTTGCCCAGGAAAAAACCTGCCCGCCGAACAGCACCAGCACGAGCGCGGGGCCGAGTGCGTAGAAGCTGTCGCCGACTCGCGCGAGCGCTCGTGTAGGCGCCAGTTGGCCGGCGACCGCCTGGGGCAACTGGCCGGCCACGAAGCACACGGCGACGATGAGGGGCACGAACGGCGTTGGGAGCACGAACAGCATCGGCACGAACACGAGTTGAGTGGGAGGCGTCCACGCGCTCCCAACCTGGAAGCGCACCCGGTCCGCGGCGAGGTACGCAAGAACTGTCACCACCAACGGCCAGACCGAGAACGGACGGGCCGAGGAGCCGAACGCCGCCAGTGCGACGGCGGCGAGGAGGAATGCCGCGGCGGCAGATGCCTCGGTGAGGAAGAGTCGCGCATCCCGGCCGTGCAGCACGTGGCGCTGCCGTCCAAGCTTCAGCAGAGTCTCGGTGCCCGGGGTTTCGTAGGAGTCGACCTGCGTCAGCGCTGAACCTGCCTTTGATCGGATTTGCGGCTGCCCCTGGGTCATCCGCGACACCATGGATCGAGGTAGACATCATCGAGCTTAGGGTCGCCGGTCAGCGCTTTGACCCGCAGCGACACCTGCGCGACTCCGCCGGACAATGCCGCCACCACCGCCGAGCTTGTGAGCATCACCGGCGAGGGCGTCCACCGGGAAGTCGCAGAGGCAACCCCGGCAGGGATGTCCATATTCCCCGCGACAATGCTCACCGCCACCGATCCGGTTCCCACGATGAAGAAGCGGACCGATGGATACGCCCCATCGACGCACGTCTGGGGGGACTGCGCGGATGAGCCGGCAGGTAGCTGGAGCGACCAGGAACCGCGCGAGCCGGTCACTGCGTAAGGCTCGCTCCCGCGCACGCGGTGCGCTCGGCCGCTCAACGCCCAGCTGGAGCTCTCGAAGTCACCGCCGGGGGCGAGCTCATACCAGGCCGGATCGGCCCAACGGGCAAACGGTTGGCTGACCGGCGCGGAGTTACACGGATTCAAGTTGACCACGTTCGCGCGTGCGGGAGAGACCCGGACGGCTACGGTGGCGATGGCCAGAACAATCGTGATCGACAGACCACCGATTAGGCGTACTCGCTGAAACGACATTTTGGGCGCTCCCCCTTGTATGTGGACGGGTTGGCTGCATGCACCGTCGTAGCGCCCGTCGCGCCCAAGCGACTCGGGAGCCCAAGGCAACGGTTCATGAGCGTTGGTACAGGCATGCGCGGAACCAGTTAGTCGACGCCCTCGCTTTGACCTGCCTACCCTGGACGCGCGTTTTCTACGCCGGGCGGCCGAGTCGCTGCTCCCGCGCACCACGCGGATTTTCGCCACCTCCGGCGGCGTGACTGCTTGGTCGCGACTGCGCTGGTCGCGATTAGCGGTTTGGTCGTTCGATTGGCCGGGAATCTGCTAATCGCAGATGGTCGTTTTGGGAGCCTGAGGGATGTTGCCGCCCGGCGCCGTCGCCAGGCCGGGCAAAGACGTCGGGGAACTGCGCCCCCACTTCCCCGACATCCGCGGGCGCCCGGAGGGATCCGGGTCGCCCGCGCTTGTCTTTCCTGTGAGTTGGGTCGCCCCGCGCGCAGCTGGATCGCCCCGCGCGCAGCTGGATCGCCCCGCGCGCAGCCGGGTCGCCTGCGCGCCGAGCGTCATGCGGCACGGATCGCGCGCGGGGAACGCCCCAGTTCAAGTTCCTCGAAATGCTCGCTCGCCGGCGCGGCCCAGCGCGCGTGTCGCCCGGTGAAAAGGTCGTAGGCCCGCCGGCGCGGCCATCCCGCCGGCAGCAGCTGGGCCGGCAGGTCGGGGTCGAGGAACGGGAACTTGCGCCAAGCGTGCACGAGCAGCGTCTGCACGCGGAAACACGCCGCCGGGGAGGCGGGGCGGAGTGCGGCAAAGTCCTCGATGAACGTCCTGTAGCCGAGCCGGACGTCGTCGAGGTCCCACGCCGCCGCGACAACCTCCTCTGCGCGACCCAGGCTCCCCAACGACGCGACGAATGAGGTCGCCTCGGCCGCCGGGGCCTCCGCGATCGCGGCGCGCAGCTCCGGTTCGCGCTCGGCGTACGGGGTCAGCCACACGCCGCCGCCCAGTGACCCGAGCCCGGCCCACGCGAGCCGCGTACGCAGGTGGTGACGCACCTCACGCCGCTCCTCCGGCACGCGCAGGATGAGCACGAGCCACCGACCATCCCACCGCTGGGGCGAGCCGAACGAGTAGATGCGCGCAGCACCCGCGGCCAAAAACCCACTGGCCCGCGCGCTCAGCGACATCCGGGCGCGGCGCCCGCGGCGCTGGCTCTCGAGCCAGCCGTCGCGCACGCTGCGAGCCAAAGCTTGTCGGGCCGCGTGCTCGGTATACCCGACCGAGACCAACGCGCCGACCAGCGTCTCCTGCCACACGGCCTCGCTGCGCGGCAGCACGTATTCACCCAGGATCGTCAGGAGCAGCGACCGGGCGGCCGGGGCGCCTACCGATCGTCTGCGGAGCTGGTCGTCGATGACTCGAACTCCTCTCGTATCGCCTCGAAGTACGTGTTGCAGGCCCGGCAGCGGACCTGACAGGTGATGATCTGCCCGGCGAACGGCGCGACCACCTCGACGTCGTCCGACTCGCAGAACGGGCACCTCATCGGCGGTACTGCCCGTCCCAATCCGACCACTCGTTGGGCTCGTCCAGCGTGACCCCGGGAAGCAGCGCCAACAGCCAGTCGCGCACCTGCGCGCGAATGGCGGCAGGACTTGAGGCGACCATCCCCGCCGCCATGGCTGCTCCGTAGCCCTCGTGCCGGTCGGGCCCGGGCCAGCGCGCAGCCGCAGCCCACATCTCCTGGACCCGCCGCACGAGCAGCGCGAAATCCGCGCCACCAACCCGCGCCATCCGCCGTGCCCACGCCTCGGCGTGGACCTTGTGCGCGCCCTCCTCCTGGAGGATCT
This sequence comes from Solirubrobacterales bacterium, assembly GCA_019239375.1. Classification (GTDB taxonomy): domain Bacteria; phylum Actinomycetota; class Thermoleophilia; order Solirubrobacterales; family Solirubrobacteraceae; genus Palsa-465. The sequence continues at coordinate 13,133 of JAFAZZ010000228.1, forward strand.
TGCGCGCGCGCTGCGCCAGCGGCTCGATTGAGCTGTCGCGCGTCCCCGCCACGAACGTCGTCAAGACGCCGTCGACCACGAGGTTGGCGGCGATGAACGAAGCCCAGTCGGGCAGCTCTGAGGAGATCACGAACAGCGGATGCCCCGCGTCCAGCCCAGCGTCCTCGCGCTCGACACCCAGCTTGGCCAGAACCGGGTACGTCGACCGCGCGTGACCGAGTTCGTCCTGGGCCATGGCCGCCGCGGCCACCGCCGACTCGATCGTCGGTGCGCTCACCGCCCATTCGCCAAACCGCCGGCCCAGCGCGCTCTTGTTATCGGCCAGCGATCCGATCAGCGAGATCATCGTGGCCGTCGCGGCGTCGACCGCGCGCGAAGCCGTGCTCATGCCTTGATCGCCTCCCGAATCGACGGCCGCGGCACCAGGATCATCTCGATCCAGGGCTGCTCGTCGTAGATCGCCCGCGCCGAGACCAGCGCGAGATCCTCGTCCTCCTCGGTCACCGTGCCGACGTGATGCAGCGGCTCCTCGTAGGCCTTGCGGGCGAACACCTCCCACACGGTCTCGTCCGCTCGGCTCATACCGCGATCCCCAGCTCACGCATCCTCGAGCGCGCCTCGGCCCGGATCCGGTCCTTGGTCCATACCGGATCCCACACCACCTCGATGTTCACCGCTTCGACATCCGGGTCGGCCAGCAACGCGCTGCGTATGTCCTCCTCGATGAACTCCATGGCCGGGCACCCCATCGCGGTGAATGTGATCTCGAGATCGGCGGTCCGCTCCGAGGCCCGGTAGGCCAACGACACGATCAGCCCCATCCCGACAACCGACACGGGGATCTCGGGATCCTCGACCCCGCGCAGCGCATCCCACAGCCGGGCTTCGACGGAGTCCGAGGGAACGCTCACGCGGCTCTCCGCAGAGACGTGGTCTGATAGCCGCGCTGAAGCGTGCGGACGTAATCCCGGTTCATCGGCCCCCGGGCCCGCCACCGAACCAGCACCTCGTCCCACGTTATCGCCCCGTCCTCGAGCAGCCACGTGCGCTTCTCGTCGTCGAACTGCGCGGGGAACGGGCAGTCGATCACGTACCGGTCCTGTTCGGGATCGAAATGCGCCGGCACCCGGACCCCGATCTCCTCCATGAACGGGACCACCTCGGACATCCACCATTGGCGCAGCTCGTCGTTGCTCTTGCCCTTGAAGCCGTAATCGAGCTGCTCGGAGTGCTGCTTCAAATCATCCGGAAGCCCGAACCACTCCAGCGTCAGGATGAACATCCAGTCGATCGCCTGCTGAACATCGGCCCTCCCGTCGGGGTCCTTACACAGCTTGCGCAGCCACGTGCGTCCGTGACGCAGGTGAAACGTCTCCTCCTTGTCCACTTTCGCCAGGGCCCGCTTCCACGGCCCGAACGTGCTCGACTGGTAGACGTCCGACAGGAGCACGAAGCCTGCCTGGTCGTACAGGGCATTCGCGCACACCAGCTCGACCCACGAGTTCAGCGGCACGTCGAACGCGTATGGGTACTTGAACGACGCCGCCGGTCGTTCGTAGACAAGCTCGTCCATGTCGACCCCGAGGTCGCCGAGCAGCCGGTAGCCGATGTGCGCGTGGGCAAGCTCGTCCTGGATGATCGACATCGCCGAACCGAAGTTGTTGAGCGCGGGCGCGTGCTGGGCGGCGCGCAGATAGGACGGCGCGCTGACGAACTCGGTGTCGGCCGACACGGTGAGGATTCGCCGCATTCCCTCCAGGTAGCGCGGGGACATGTGCTGTAGTCCCTCCACGAGCTTGCCGGCGGCCAGGTGCTCCTGAACCTGCTCCTCCGTCCACGGCGCCAAGACCTCGACAGCCAAATCAAACCCTCTCAATATGTGACACTTGACTAACGCCCGCCATCGTATAGTCTCTCCATGGTGAGGTCAAGTGGCCACTATCGTTGAGCTCGACGGGGTCGCGCCGACGATCGGGGACGAAGTCTTCCTGGCCCCGACCGCCGTGCTCGTCGGCGACGTGCGGGTCGGTGAGCGCGCCAATATCTGGTTCGGGACCGTGCTGCGCGGTGACCTCTCGCACATCGAGATCGGCGCCGGCAGCTCGATCCAGGACAACGCCGTGGTCCACTGCGCCACCGACTTGCCAACCGTCATCGGGTCCGGCGTCGTGGTCGGGCACGGCGCCATGCTCGAGGGGTGCACGATCGGGGACGGCGCCCTGATCGGCATGGGCGCGATCGTGCTCCAGCACGCCCGGGTCGGCGCCGGCGCGATGCTCGCGGCCGGAGCGATCGTGCCCGAGCGCGAGCAAATCGCGCCGGGCGTCCTCGCCGCGGGCGTTCCCGCGCGCGTGAAGAAGGAGCTGTCAGGATCGGCGCTGGCCTGGACCGGCCGGGCGGCCGCCCACTATCAGGAACTCCGCGAGCAATACTTGCGCGCGCCGGGCATGGACGCCCGGCGCGACGGCGTCGCGGCGACGGCCCGCTCGGCATCCATGCCTCGCCCATCGGGCCTGCCGCGACATCATCCTGAGGACGCCGGGCGAAGCCCGGCCCATTGAAATTCGAGAGGAGACACCGTTGCCTGAGATGTTGATCGGAGGCGAGTGGCGCGAGGCGACCGCCCACGAGGAGCTCGAGGTGGTCAACCCGGCCACCGAGGAGATCGTGGATAGCGTTCCCGCCGCGTCGCCCGAGGACGTGGAGCTGGCCGTCGCGACGGCCAAGCGGGCCTTCGCCGAGTGGTCGCGCACCGACGTCGAGCACCGCGCGTCGATCCTGGCCAAGGCGGCCGATCTCATCCACGAGCGCGCCAAGGACCTGGCCGCCAGGCTCACTTCCGAACAAGGCAAGCCGATCGCCGAGGCGATGGGCGAGGTCAGTCATCTTGCCCACGGCGTCCGCTTCTATGCCGAGGCCGCGACCAAGGTGCGGGGTGCGTATCAGGAGCTGCCCTCCACGCTCGGCCCCGCCTACGGCATGGTGATCCGGCGGCCGATGGGCGTGTGCGCGGCGATCACCCCGTACAACTTCCCGCTCACGCTGCTCGGGACCAAGGTCGCGCCCGCGCTCGCTTCGGGTAACACCGTGGTGGCCAAGCCCGCCGCGACCACACCACTGGCCACCCTCGAGGTGGCGCGCCTGTTCTCCGAAGCGGGTGTGCCCGATGGCGTGCTCAACGTCGTCACGGGCCGGGGGTCGCGGATCGGCGACGGTCTCGTCGCCCATCCCGACATACGACGCGTTGCCTTCACCGGCTCGACCGAAACCGGCCGCCGCGTCGCGGCCCTCGCGGCGCCTGACCTCAAGCGCATCAGCCTCGAGCTCGGCGGCTCGGATCCGGTGATCATCTGCGCCGACGCCAATGTGGACGCCGCGGTCAAGGCGGTCATCATCGGGCGCTACTGGAATGCCGGGCAGGCCTGCCTGGGCTGCAAGCGGGTGTTCGTGCACGAATCGGTCTACGACGAGTTCGTGGGATCCCTGGTCGAGCGCGTGGGCCGATACGAACCGGGCGACGGAACAACCAAGGCCGAGAAGCCGAAGCTCCGCATGGGCCCGATCCACACGCGAGCGGGCCGCGACGAGCTGCTCGAGCAGGTCGAGGACGGGATCGCCAGCGGCGGCGAGCTCCTGATCGGGGGCGGGACCACGGATCACCGAAAGGGCTATTTCCTCGAGCCCGCGGTGATCGCCGAGCCGTCTACGGAGTCGCGGCTGAACCGCGAGGAGGTGTTCGGACCGGTCCTCCCGATCTTCCGCTTCAGCGACTTCGAGGAGGCCGTCCGGCGCGCTAACGACACGCCGTACGGACTCGGCTCCTCGATCTGGACCCACGACGCCCGGCTCATCCACCGTGCGGCGCAGGACATCGAGGCGGGGATGACCTGGGTCAACCAGATCCACTACGGATACGACGAGCTTCCGTTCGGGGGCGTCAAGGCCTCGGGGTTCGGGAAGGAGCACGGGATCGAGGCGCTCGATTCCTACGTCGAAATCAAGTCGGTGGTCGTCGGAGGTCTCGCGTAAATGGCCGTCACCTTCACGAGCGAGGGGCCGCTCGGGTTCATCACCCTTGACCACCCCCCGGCCAACTCGTACGACCTGGCCTTCATGACCGAGTTCTCGAACGCGGTCGACGAGGCCCTCGCCGGCGCCATCCGGGTGGTCATCGTCCAGAGCGCCAACCCCCGGTTCTTCTCGGCCGGCGCCGACATCAAGCGCTTCACCGAGGGCGACATCGAGGCCAACATGGAGATGATCAAGGTCAGCCAGGGCGCGTTCCGGCGGATGGCGGCGGCGCCGCAGGTGTTCGTCGCGTTCCTCGCCGGCCACGCGCTGGGGGGCGGGCTCGAGATCGCGCTGGCTTGCGACATCCGCCTGGCCGCGCGTGGGGCGTACAAGCTCGGGCTGCCCGAGGTCACGCTCGGGCTGCTCCCGGGCAATGGCGGCACGCAGCGGCTCACCCGCTTGATCGGGCCGTCACGCGCGCTCGAGCTGCTGCTCACCGGCCGCACGTACGAGGTGGAGGAGGCGCGCGCGATGGGGCTGGTCGCGCACGTGTACGACACCGACGGCGGCCAGTCGGGCGTGCGCGAGTACGCCGAGCGCCTCGCCACCGGCCCGGCTCTGGCCATCGCCGCGATCAAGCGCTGCGTCCACGAGGGCGGCGAGCTGGCGTTGGCCAACGGGCTCGCGCTCGAGGCCGAGCTGATGGAGCAGCTGTTCCGCTCCCAGGACGCCTCCGAGGGGCTACGGGCGTTTGTCGAAAAGCGCAAGCCGGCGTTCGTGGGCGCATGACCACGGTGCAGACGACATATCCCGGGTCCTTCCTGGCCGGCGCCGAGCATCGGAACGCCACCGTCCAGGCCGCTCGCACCGCGTTCACCACCTGGTCCGAGCTTGCCGTGTCCAGGCGGGGCGAAATCCTCGGGCGCGCCGCCCACCACGTCGAGCAGCACCTCGACGAACTCATTCCGCTGCTCACCCGCGAGCAGGGCAAGACGCTCCGCGACTCGCGGATCGAGATCACCAAGGCGATCGACACCCTGATGCATTACGTCGGTCTCTCGAAGGCGCTCCGCGGCGCCCACGCGCCGAACCTCGATCCCGGCGTCGAGGGCTACGTGCTGCGCCGACCGCTGGGGGTGGTCGGCGCGATCGTGCCGTGGAACTTCCCGACCACGCTGTTGTGCAACAAGCTCGCGCCGGCGCTCATCGCCGGCAACACCGTCGTGGCCAAGCCGGCGGCGACGACGCCGCTGACCACGCTGCGCTTCGCCGAGCTGCTCGCCCAGGGCGGTCTGCCCGAGGGTGTGTTCGGCGTGGTGACGGGTCGCGGTTCCGAAGCCGGCACTGCGCTGGTCACCCACCCCCAGGTCCGCAAGATCGCCTTCACCGGATCGACGCCGGTGGGCGAGCAGATCATGGCGCTGGCCGCGCGCGGGACCAAGCGCGTCACGCTCGAGCTCGGCGGCTCTGACCCGATGATCATCTGCGACGACGCCGACCTCAGCGCCGCCGCCAGCGCGGCCTCGATGGGCCGCTTTTACAACTGCGGCCAGGCCTGCCTGGCCATCAAGCGCGTGTACGTGTTCGAGTCGGTGGCCGACGAGGTGATCGAGGCTGTGGTTGCGAAGGCTCGGCGGCTCAAGGTCGGGCGCGGCGACGCCCCGGGCACCCAGATGGGCCCGATGCACACCGCAGGCGGTCGCGACGAGATGGCCGCGCAGGTGTCGGGCAGTGTCGACGCCGGCGGCGAGCTCTTGACCGGCGGCGGCCCACCATCCGATCCCGAGCTCGCCGACGGATTCTTCCATGAACCGACGGTGGTGCTTGATCCGCCGCACGACTCGCCGATGGCCGTTGAAGAGGTGTTCGGGCCGGCCCTCCCAATCTGGCGCGTGGCTGACCTTGACGAGGCGATTTTCCGCGCCAATTCCTCACCGTTTGCGCTCGGGTCATCGGTCTGGACGCGGGACCTGGCCCGTGCCCGCGAGGCGGCGCAGCGGATCGAGGCCGGCTACACCTGGATCAACTCGCGGACCAAGGTATACGACGAGCTCCCCTTCGGCGGCTGGAAGTCGAGCGGCTACGGCAAGGAGCACGGGATCGAGGCGTTCGACTTCTACACGGAGACGAAGTCGGTCGTCCTGGGGGCCGGTTGAGCGCCGCCCCCTGGGATCGCGCGTCGCTTCCTTCGCCACTGATCCCGCTCGAGCGGACGTTCGAGGGATTCCTCGGGCTCGAGTGGCTCGAGCTCGGGTCCGAGTCCGCCCACGTTCGCTTCCGGGTGCGCGAGAACCTCAAGCAGCCGCTCGGGCTGATGCATGGCGGCATCTACGCCGCGGTGGCGGAGACGGTCGCCTCGGTCGCCACGGTCGCCAACGTGTGGCGCGAGGGCTTCATCGGCTCCGGCCTGAGCAACTACGCGAGCTTCCTGCGCCCGATCATCGAAGGCGTGGTCGACGTGCGCGCCCGGCTCCGCGGCCACGACGAGCGCGAGTGGACCTGGGCGAACGAGTTCCGCGACGAGCGCGGAAACCTGTGCGTGCTGGTCGATGTGACGATCGCCGTCCGGCCCGCGCCTATCCCGCCGGCGTGATCACGTCAGGCCCCGGTGGTTGCGCGTACACCGTGGCGACCTCGGAGGCCCGGCACTCGAGGCAGCGGCGCTGGTTCAGGTAGCCCTTGTCCGTGATCTCGCCCGCGTCGAGGCTGGGCGGAGTCCCGAGCAGGAGCAGCCGCTCGATCCGTGACGCCGATCCGGCGCCGTGGCCCAGCTCGCTGAGCGCTCGCGCCAGGTGTTCGCGAAGCCTCGAGTCGTCGAGCGCGATGTCTTCCTCTACTCCCAGCAGCTTGTGCGCCTCGGCCTGGTTGACCCACGCCAGCGCCGCCACGTAATCGGCGTCGTGGCCGCAGATCACCGCGTCGCTCAGGACCCGGGCCGCGCTGATGAGTCGCGTGCGCAGCGACCCGGCGGGCACCCACGTGCCGGTCAGCAGCTTGAAGTTCTCGGCGATCCGCCCGTCGAAGAGCATGCCGAGGTTCGGATCTTTCGGGTCGATCAGCTTGACCGCGTCGCCCGAGCGGTAGAAGCCGTCCTCGTCGAACGTCCCGGCCGTGAGCTCGGGT
>JAFAZZ010000544.1 GCA_019239375.1 Solirubrobacterales bacterium
GGCCGAGTACGTGACCATGCTCCATCAGGGAGAGAAGCTGCTGGAGGGTGCGCCGCAGGAGATCCGGGCCAACAAGATGGTGCACGACCTCTACCTCGGGAACACGCATGGCGGCGAGTGAGCCGCTCCTCGCGGTCACCGGGCTGCGGGCCTATTACGGCCCGGCGCTGGTCGTCGAGGACGCCGAGTTCTCGATCGGGACCGAGTCGGTGGCGATGATCGGCCGAAATGGGATGGGCAAGACCAGCCTGTGCAAGGCGATCGTCGGCATGGCGCCGCCGGTGGCCCGGGGTTCGATCCGCTTCGAAGGACGCGAGCTGGTGGGTCGCCCCTCCTACAAGATCTGCCAGAGCGGCATCGGCTACGTCCCCCAGGGCCGGCGCCTGTTCGGCTCGCTCACCGTCGACGAGCACCTGCGCATGATCTCCAAGCGGATGGTGCGCCGCGGTCGCTGGTCGCCCGATGCTGTCTACGAGCTGTTTCCCAGGCTCGCCGACCGCCGGCGGATCAGCGGCACCCAGCTTTCCGGCGGCGAGCAGCAGATGCTGGCCATCGGCCGGGCCCTGCTGACCAACCCCCGCCTGCTCCTCATGGACGAGCCCTCAGAGGGCCTGGCTCCCCGCATCGTCGAGGAGCTCATCGAGACTTGCCGGACCCTGGTGTCCGAGGGTATCGGGCTGCTGCTGGTCGAGCAGAACCTCGGGATGGCCACCGCGGTGGCGGAGCGCATCTTGGTTATGGTCTCGGGCCGGATTGCCCTCGAGACCACGGCCACCGAGCTGACCGGGGACATCGAGGCCCAGCGTCGCTATCTCGGCGTCGAGCCACTCGCCGCGCCGGCGTGAGGTAAGCGATGATGTTGTTCCAACTCGACCCGAAGGAAGAGCGATGAGCGACACGATCGCAGATGCCGTGAGCACACCGGACACCGCGGAGCAGGCCCTCGCGCCGCTGCACCGCACTGCGCTCACCGCCACCGACTACTGGAACGACTCGTGCTCGATCGCCGAGTTGACCTATGCGATCGAACGAGGCGCGGTCGGCGCCACGAGCAACCCGACGATCGTGGGCGAGGTGCTCCGCAAGGAGATGCACCTATGGCGGGAGCGGATCGGGGAGATCATCGCCGGGAATCCAACCGGGACCGAAGACGAGGTCGCCTGGCAGCTGATCGAGGAGATGGCGGTCCGGGCCAGCCAGCTGCTGTTGCCGATCTTCGAGCGAGAAGCCGGCCTCAAGGGGCGGCTGTCGATCCAGACCAACCCCAAGCTCTATCGCGACACCGAACGGCTCGTGGCCCAGGCGATGCGCTTCACCACGCTCGCGCCGAACATGCAGGTCAAGATCCCGGCCACCCACGCCGGGATCGCCGCGATCGAGGAGGTCACGGCCGCCGGCGCGAGCATCAACGCCACCGTCTGCTTCACCGTCCCCCAAGCGGTGGCGGTGGCCGAGGCGGTCGAGCGCGGGCTCGATCGGCGCGCTGCGGCGGGCGAGGACACCGAGACCATGGCGCCGGTGTGCACGATCATGGTCGGCCGCCTCGACGACTGGATGCAGGTGCTCGTCAAGCGCGACGGCATCGTGGTCGACCCCGGCCTCGTGCATTGGGCCGGGATCGCCTGCTTCAAGCGGGCCTACGGCCTGTTCGGCGAGCGGGGATACCGGGCCCGCCTGCTCGCTGCCGCCTACCGTCACCACCTCCACTGGTCGGAGTTGATCGGCGGCGACATCGTCCTCACCATCCCCCACGCCTGGCAACGGCTGTTCAACGACTCCTCAATCGAGGTGGTGCCGCGCATCGAGGATCCCCTCCCCGACGGGGTGGTCGACCAGCTGTATGACCACTTCTCGGACTTCCGGCGTGCCTACGACCCGGACGGGATGCTGCCCCAGGAGTTCGACAGCTACGGGGCCACGGTGCGCACCCAGCGCGGGTTCATCGGGTCCTATCAGGACCTGGTTGCGGTGATCCGCGACTTCATGCTCCCGGATCCCGATCGGAAGTAGCGGGCGGCGGGAGCTCGCGCCGTGGTGGCCAAGTGCGCACTCGAGCCCCGGCGCAGCGCGAAAGTTGAGTTGAGGCACCTATAGCGGGACCTTCTTGACAGTGGGCCTGTATGCGGCGCCGAGTGTTCGCTTGGCCACCTGTGCGGCTGCCTTGCGACGGCGGCTCAGCGCCGGACCGATTGCGCGGGCTCAGACGCTGCTTGGGTCGCCGGCGCGCGAGTAGGGCCACGCGCCGGCGCCCGGCGGGTGGCCCGCGGGACGCGAGACCTCCCGCGAGCAACCTAGATCAGTCTTCACGCGTTCCGGCGAGGATCTTGCCGGGATTGAAGATCCCGTGGGGGTCCAGCGCCTGCTTGACCGCCCGCATCATCTCGACGCCGGCCGGGCCGTGCTCAGCGGCCAGGAAGCGCGCCTTGCCGTAGCCCACACCGTGCTCGCCGGTGCAGGTGCCACCCTGCGCCAGGGCGCGCTCCACGAGGCGACCGTGGAAGGCCTCGGCGCGTGCGATGTCGTCGGCGTCGCTCGGATCGACCAGCACGCAGACGTGGAAGTTGCCGTCGCCGACGTGTCCCACGATCGGCGCGGTGAGATGGTGCTCGGCGATGTCGGCCTGCGCGGCGGTGACGCAGTCGGCCAGGGCCGAGATCGGCACGCAGACGTCGGTGGTCAGGCCGGCGCGGCCGGGTTGCAGCGCCCGGGCGGCATCGTAGGCGCGGTGGCGCGCGTGCCAGAGGCGGCGGCGCTCCCGCTCGTCCGAGGCCCACTCGAAGCCGCCGCCGCCGAGCTCGGCGGCGATGCTCGCCGCCTCCTGCGCCTGCGACGCGACATCTGCCTCCGACATGCCATGGAACTCCAGGAAAAGCGTGGGCGCAACCCGGAACGATGTCTGGTCGTGGCGGTTGATCGCCTCGATCTGCAGCTCGTCCGCGAGCTCGATGCGGGCCACCGGGATCGCGTACTGGCGGACGCCGACCGCACACTGCACAGCAGCATCGATGGTGGGGAAGGTGCAGACGGCGGCGGAGATCGCCGGCGGTACGGGATGGATCCGTAAGGTCGCCTCGCAGATCAGCCCCAGCGTCCCCTCCGAGCCGATCATCAAGCGCGTGAGGTCATAGCCAGCCGAGGACTTCCGGGCGCGCGTGTGGGTCTGAACCACCTCACCCCGGCCGTTCACGATGGTCAGCGCGAGCACGTTCTCGCGCATCGTCCCGTAGCGCACGGTCATCGTGCCCGAGGCGCCGGTGCCGACCATCCCGCCGACCGTTGCGTCCGCCCCAGGATCGACCGCGAAGAAGACGCCCTCCGGACGTAGACGTTGATCCAGTGCGCGACGCGTCACGCCAGCCTGCACCGTAACATCGAGGTCATCCAGCGACGGTCGGCCGATCGCGTCCATCTCGCGCATGTCGACGCTGATGCCGCCGGCCAACGCCGCGACGTGGCCCTCGAGCGATGTGCCGGCTCCGAACGGTACGAGGGGCAGACGATGCTCCAGGGCGATCCGCACGATCGTCGCGGCCTCCTCGATGCTGCGCGGCCACACCACGATGTCCGGTCGCGCCTCCGGGTGAAACGACTCATCGTGACCGTGTTGAGCGAGGATGTCCGCACCCGTGCCGAGGCGATCCGCGCCGAGGAGGTCGCCGAGTGCGCTGCGCCCGGCCTCCACGCGCGCCGCCGCGGGACGCTCAAGCCTGTACGCCGCCACCGAACTCATGGCCGGGAAGGTTCGCAGACTCACGCCCTGACGGCGGCGAGCCCCGTCAGCTGCGGCGGTGGCCGCTCGCCAGTTCGGCCACGGGCTCGAAGCGCGCGCTCGGCAGGTCGAGGGCCAAGGCAATCGCGCCGCGCAACGCTGCGTCATGCAGGAAACGGGCCCGGACAAGCGACGGGGGGAACGGGACAGCCGCTTTCAGCCGCCGCCCGAGGACGGCCAGGACCCGATCGGCCGAGCCCATGAGTCCGCCGCCGACGGCGATCCGTTCGGGATCGAGCATGATCGCCATGTTCGCCACGTGAACCGCGAGCTCGTCGAGCGCTTCATCGACCAGCTCGCGGACGTCCTGATCGGTGGCGGCAAAGGCGTCGGCGGCGCTCACATCGCGCTGCAGCATCCGGCTCGCCCGTATCCCGATGAAGCGTCCCCCCGCGAATTCCTCCAGCGGGGCGCGGCCCTCGGCGAACCCGCGCTGCTCCCCTCTCCCGCAGAGGGTGTAGCCGAGCTCGCCGGCGGCGCCGTGCGCGCCGGCGAGCACGCGGCCGCCGACGAGCACCGATGCCGCCACTCCCGTGCCCAGGCTCAAGAAGACCGCTGGGTCAAAGCCGCTGAGGGCACCCCAGCGCGCCTCGGCCAACCCGGCCGCCTTGACGTCGTTGTCGACCGCGATGGCCGCGAGCTCGAGTTCCGCCTGCATTGCTTCCTGCAGCCGTAGGTTCTCCCAGCCGGGAACGTTGGGGGCGAGGGCGATGCGATCTCTCAACACGATCCCCGGGCAGACGACCCCGGCGGCGACGCACGCGCCGCCGGTCTCAGCCTCCGTCTTCGCCCTGATCGCCCGGCAGGCCTCTCCCGCTCGACGGACGGCTTGCTCGGCGCCGTGAGCTGCGTCGGTGTCGAACCGGACCCGCTCGAGCATCTCGCCCTGGAGCGTCGCGCTGGCCGCGGCCACCTTCGTCCCGCCGAAGTCGACGCCGATGACGAAGCCGGGCCGCGGTACGCCGTTCACGTCGTTATGGGCCGATCGCCGCGGCGCTGAGCTTCGAGGAAGGCCTCATGGACCCGCTTCGGGCCGAACGGCCACTGCCGCTCGACCTTCGCCCAGACGGCGAAGGCGAGCAGGCCCGCGGCGAGGACGACGAGCGAAAAGATGATCGGGGTGCTGCCCGAGGAGGTGTAGACGTAGATCCAGCCGGCCAGCGCGGCCAGGCTGGGCAGGGGATAAAGCCACTGACGGTAGGGGCGGCGGAGCTCCGGCTGGCGCCGGCGCAGCACCGTGAGGGCCACAACCTGCGCGATCGCTTGCACGATCACGAACACGGCGAGCAGGACGTTGATCACCGTGCTCAGCGAGAAGAAGCTGCCCACCGCCGTGATCAAGCCCATCACGAGCAGCGCCACGTGCGGGAAGTGGTGGCGTGGATGCAGTCGTCCGAACGCGCGGAAGAACAATCCGTCCCGCGCCGCGTTGAAGGGAACGCGAGATCCACCCAGTAGCCCAGCGAAGATCGACCCAAAAGCGGTCACCACGATCAGCACGGTGGTGATGTCGGCGGCGGTCTTTCCCCACGTCCGCTCGAGCACCAGGGAGGCGATCGACTGCGAGTGCGCGGCCGTCTGCCACGGCACCACTCCGAGCACGCCGATGTTCATCGCGAGGTATGCGACCATGATCCCGACCACGGAATAGATGATCGACCGCGGCAGCACCCGGCCGGGATCCTTGAGCTCGGCGGCCATGTAGGCAGTCGTGTTGTAACCCAGGTAGTCATAGATGCCGATCAGCAGGCCTCCGCCAAGTCCGGCCCAGAACGGTCCGCCGAATGCGAACGCCTTATGTGGATAGGTGAACGCGAGGTGAGCATGGAAATGCGTCAGCGAGGCGACGATCACGATCAGCAGACTGAGCAATGCGACGCCCCAGAGGACCAGGCTGATCGCCCCTGTCTCGGTGACGCGGCGGTACAGGGCAATCAATACCACCGCGACCACTGCTAGCGAAACGGCATGGATCTCGACCCAAGACATCCCCGGGAGGAGGTAGCCGAGATACTGGACCAACCCGATCACGCCGGTGGCCATGATCAACGGGATGGTGATCATCGCGGTCCAGACGAACAAAAACGGCATCAACCGTCCGGATCGATACTGAAATGCCTCGCGCAGATAAAGGTAAGTGCCTCCGGCGCCGGGCATCGCCGCGCCGAGCTCCGCCCACACGAGCCCGTCGACCAGGGCAAGCAACGCGCCGACGATCCACCCGAACGCAGCCTGCGGGCCGCCGAGCGCCGCGATCATCAGTGGAATCGTGACGAACGGACCGATCCCGCACATCTGGGTCATGTTGATGGCAACCGCCTGACGCAGGCCGATGCCGCGTTCGAAATCGTCGCGCTCAGGCGGTGAGGTGAGCTCACGCGGCGAGCTCGAACCGGCTGGGCGCCGCGTCGTGGTAGCTCCCGATTCCATGTCTCCCTCGCCGAGGCGGGTACCCAGCTGGGTGGGAGGAAAATCTCCTCGATCGATCACGGGGGTGTCAGTCTGCTTACCATCGCGGACCAACGCCCGCGTTCGGCTGATCGCGACGGCCGCCGCGCGTTTCACAGCGCGGCCGGCCGGGGAAACCACGGGTAAGGCCATACATACCCCGAGCGAGGAGGCGGAGATGACGCCAACCACGACGCCGGACGCGTTAATCACCAGGCGCGGCATGGGTATAACGATTGCCCTCACAGCGGCAATCGTGGGGGTGGTCTACGGCTATGACACGGGCAGCATCGCCGGGGCACTGCTGTTCGTACCCGCTCAGTTCTCTCTCTCTACGACCGCCACGGAATGGATTACTACGTTCACCGGGCTCGGCTTGATCGTCGGGGCGCTGCTGGCGAACCGGATCGCAGACCGGTTCGGGCGCAAGCCCGCGATGGTGCTCATCGCGCTCGGCTTCACCATATTCGCCATCCTCCAGGCGGTCGCGCAGGACATCGTGTGGCTGGACGCGACGCGCTTCTTCCTGGGTGTGAGCATCGGGATCTCGACGGTCGCGGCGCCGGTGTTCATCGCCGAGTCCTCGCCCGTGCCCATCCGCGGCGCGCTGATCGTGGGTTACCAGGTCGCGACGGTGGCCGGAATCATGGTGGCGTACTTCGCCGACTGGGCGCTGGCGGGCTCGGGCTCATGGCGTCTGATGCTGGGACTGTCGGCCATCGCCAGCGGCCTTGTCCTGATCGTGCTGCTCAGGCTCCCCGACACGCCCCGCTGGTATGTGATGCGCGGCCGCCGGGACGACGCTGTGCGGACGCTGCAGCTGGTCGACCCCGAGACCGACCCCGAGGAGGCGGTACGCGAGATCGAAAACGACCTGGGCGCCGAGAGTGGCGGAAAACTGCACGAGATGCTTCGCCTGCCCTACGCCAGGCCGACGCTGTTCGTGCTCGTCCTCGGGTTTCTCGTCCAGATCACCGGAATCAACGCGATCACTTACTACAGCCCGTTCATCTTCCACGACATCGGCTGGAGCGGGCATTCCGTGCTACTGATTCAGGCCCTCATCGAGGTCTTCTCGGTCCTCGCCACGGTCGCGGCGGTTCTGCTTGTGGACCGCATCGGCCGTCGCCTGACCCTCCTGATCGGGGTGGGCGTGATGATCGCCTCCAACGCGCTGATGGTCGTGTTGTACGCGCTCGGCAGCCACTTTGGCGGCGTTCGCTCGGTCCTCGGGTTCATCGGCATCCTGTTCTTCACGGCGGGGTTCAACTTCGGCTTTGGCGCGATGGTGTGGGTGTATGCGTCGGAAAGCTTCCCTGCGCGGCTGCGCACGGCAGGCGCCTCGGTGATGCTGACCGCCGATCTGGTGGCGAACCTCCTGATCTCGCGGTTCTTCCTGACCGTGCTGCAGGGCATGGGCGGCGAAGGGACGTTCGCGCTCTTCCTGGGGTTGGCGGTGTTCTCGTTCGTCTTCATCGCGTGGATGGCGCCGGAGACGAAGGGCCGGCCGCTCGAGGCGATCCGTGTCTACTGGGAGAACGGCGGCCGGTGGACGCCCAAGCCCGGGACGCCGGCGCGGCGCGAAGCCGGGCGGCGTCCGGGATCGGCGGTGGCACGGTGAACGGACGCCGGATGAGTGGGGAGATGGCCGAGCAGCCCGAGCGGCTGCGCGATCTGATCGCCCGCACGGATGAGGTCGAGGCCACCGTGCAGAGAGTCGCCCCGCGTCCGCTGCTTGGGGTGAGCCTGGTCGCTCGTGGTTCCTCCGATCACGCCGCTGTCTACGGGCGGTATCTGCTCGAACAGGCGACGGGCAAGGCGATCAGCCTCGCGGCGCCGAGCCTGCACACTCTCTACGGCGTCCGCGGGGACTATGAGGGGCAGCTTGCGATCGCGATCAGCCAGTCGGGACGGACACCGGAGATCGTCACGACGCTTAGACGCTTGTGTGAGGCCGGCGCCCGCGGCCTGGCGATCACCAATGACGGCACGAGCGAGATCGCCCAGGCGGCCCGCGGCGTAATCGACCTCGAGGTCGGGGAAGAACGCGCGGTGCCCGCCACCAAGACGGTGACGGCGCAGCTCGTGGCTTTCGCGCAGATCGCAATGGCGCTCGGTGACACGCCGTTCTCGCGGGATGAGCTCGAAGCGGTGCCGATGTGGGTCCAGCAGGTGCTGGACGACCCGCAGCCGGCGCGAGCGGCGGCCGAGGCGCTGGTCGATGCCTCGCACCTGATCGTCGTCGCGCGCGGCTTTCTCTACGGCGCCGCGCTCGAGACGGCACTGAAGATCAAGGAGACGTGCTCGATCCTCGCCGACGGCTATTCCTCGGCCGACCTCCGCCACGGCCCGATCGCGGCGGTGACCCGCGATTTCCCGGTGATTGCCATCAGCGCGCCGGGCCCAGCGGCCGACGACGTTCTCGACCTCGTGGCGGAGCTCCGCCGCCGCGGTGCCAGGCCGTTGCTCATCTCACCCGACGAGGAGGCGGACATCTCACTCCCGCAGGGAATGCCGGAAACGCTGGCGCCGATCGTGGCGGTCGTGCGCGGGCAACAGGTCGCGCGGGCTCTGGCTCTGGCGCTCGAGCTCGATCCCGACAGCCCGCCGGGCCTAAGCAAGGTGACGGTCACGTGACGTTTGTCGCCGAAGAGATCGAAAGCCAGCCCGATCTGTGGCGGCGAGCTGCCGCGCTGGCCGTTGAGCAGGCTCCCATGCTGCCCGAGCCGGGGGCGCGAATCGCGCTGTTCGGCTGCGGAACCTCGCTCTACGTCGCGCAGGCGATCGCTGCCGCACGCGAGGCAGCGGGCCACGGCGAGACGGACGCCTTCCCAGCGTCGGAGATGCCGCATGGCCGCCGATACGACCTGGCGGTCGCGGTGTCGCGGTCGGGGACAACCACCGAGGTCGTGGAGCTCACGCGCCGGCTGGCTGACTCGGTGCCGGTTCTGGCCATCACCGCGCAAGAGGACGGTCCGCTCGGCAAGCTCGCGACGAGGACTGTGGCGTTGGCGTTCGCCGATGAGCGATCGGTCGTGCAGACGCGCTTTGCCACCTGCATGGTGGCGCTCTTCCGCGCCCACCTGGGCGAGCGCCTGGAGCGGGTCTTCGCCGACGGCGAGCGCGCGCTCAGCGCGCCGCTACCGGTCGAGCCGGACGAGGTGGGTCAGCTTGTCTTCCTGGGTCGCTCGGCCAGCGTTGGCCTGGCACACGAAGCGGCGCTCAAGGTCCGGGAGGCGGCTCAGGCGTGGAGCGAGGCATATCCCGCGATGGAATACCGCCACGGACCGATCAGCGTGGCCGATGACACGTCCACCGTCTGGGCGCTCGAGCCCCTCCCGGCGGGTCTCGAGGATCAGATCACGGCCACCGGCGCGACGGTGGTAAAGCCGCAAGGGGATCCTTTGGCCGAGCTCGTGCGCGCCCAACGGCTGGCGGTCGAGCTCGCGCTGGCGCGAGGCCTCGATCCAGACCACCCGCGGAACCTCACGCGCTCCGTCGTCCTGGAACGGTGAGGCCCCTCGCGCCGCAGCACGTCGTCGCGATCGACGTCGGCGGTACGAGCTTGAAGGGTTCGGTCGTGGACGGCGACGGCCACGCGGTCTCGCTCGAGCGGCGCCCGACGCGTGCGGAAGACGGTCCCGATGCGGTGATCGATGCGGTGCTCGCGCTCGCTAGCGATCTGACGAGCGGCTCGCCGGACACGGCCGCGGTCGGGCTGGCCCTGCCCGGCGTCGTGGATGACGAGACCGGGACGGTGATCAGCGCGGCGAACCTGCGCTGGCGCGACGTCCCGATCGCGGCGCTGGCCGCTGAGCGGCTGGGGCTTGCCGTGGCGGTGATGCACGACGTCCGCGCCGCGGCGGTGGCCGAGGGCCTCCTGGGTGCGGCCAGAGGCGCCCATGACTATCTGCTGATGACGCTCGGCACGGGCGTCGGTGCGGCCATGGTGATCCGTGGACAGCCGTACACGGGCGCCCATGGGTTTGGTGGCGAGCTCGGGCACGTTGCCGTCGAGCCGCGCGGTCCTCTATGCGGATGCGGGCGTGCCGGGTGCCTGGAGGCGTTCGCGTCCGCGGGCCATATCGCGCTGCGCTACCGGGCGATGGCCGGCGCCCATGCGGAGGGCTGTAGCGCGCGCGAGGTCGCCCAGCGAGCGGCCACCGGCGAGCCGATTGCCGGCGCCGTCTGGCGAGAGGCGGTCGACGCGCTGGCCATCGCGGTGGCGAACTACGTCACGCTCATGGATCCGGAGCTGATCGTGATCGGCGGAGGCATGGCTGCAGCCGGCGGCGAGCTGTTCGGTTCGCTACGCCACCGCCTGGAAGCACACATGCGCTTCGGCAAGCCGCCGCCGGTTGTCCCGGCCTGGCTCGGAGAAGAGGCCGGACGGTACGGGGCGGCGATCGGGGCCTGGCGGGCCGCTGGCATCGACGAGGCGAGACTGCGCACCTGGCAGACACGGCCATGATTCTGGCCAGCGAGCAGATCGTCACCGCCGACGGCGTCCGCCCCGGCGAGCTTGTCGTTGAGAACGGCAGGATCGCCGCGGTGGGTGAGCGGAGCGGTGCGGCCGATGTACTCGATCTTGGCCGGCGCCCGGTGCTTCCGGGCTACATCGACCTGCACGTTCACGGTGGCGGCGGCGCGCAGTGCAACACCGACGATCCCGACGAAGTCCTCTCGATGGCACGCTTCCACGCCACGCGCGGCACCACCGCGCTGCTCGCCACCACGGTGGCCGCGAGCATCGAGGAGCTCGAAGCCGCACTCGCGGCGATCGCCGTCTGCACCGGGCGCGCGGGCGGCGCGGCGGTGCTCGGCGGCCATCTGGAAGGCCCGTTCATCAGCCGGCGCCGCCCGGGGGCGATGGATCCAGCGGTGTTCATCGAGCCGGACCGACGACTGCTCGAGCGATTACTCCGCGCGGGCGACGGGACGGTCCGGATGATGACGATCGCGCCGGAGCTGCCCGGGGCGCTGGACATGATCCGAGCGCTCGTGGCGGCCGGCGTCATCGCCTCGGTTGGCCACAGCGACGCGACCTACGACGAGACACGGGCCGCGGTCGACGCCGGCGCCCGCTGCGCGACCCACACCTTCAACGCGATGCCGGCCCTGCACCACCGCGAGCCGGGCCTGCTCGGAGCCGTGCTCGATCTGAACGAGCTGACCTGCGAGCTGATCTGCGACGGCATCCACGTGCACCCTGCCGCCCTGCGCCTCGCCTTTCGCGTCAAGGGTCTCTCCCGGGCCACGCTGGTCACCGATGCCATGCAGGCGGCCGGCATGCCCGACGGCGTCTACCGATTGGGCGGCGCGAGGGTCACCGTGTCTTCCGGGCGCGCCGAGATCGCTGGTGGCGGGTCGATCGCGGGGAGCACGCTGACCATGGACGGCGCCGTGGCCAACGCGGTCGCCTTCCTCGGCATCTCGCTCGCGCAAGCCGCGGTCCTCGCGGCTGGGAACCCGGCCCGACTGCTCGGGATCGGTCACCGCAAAGGGGCGATCGCCCCCGGATTCGACGCGGACCTGACCATCCTCGACCACGAGCTACGGGCTTGCGGGACGCTGGTGGCGGGCGAGTGGGTGTACGGGCCGCCAACCAGCCTCGGCGGGTGAGGGTCAAGCCTGGTTGGAGGAGGGCCGAGAGCCGGCCTGTGCGATTCGCACCAGCTCGGCTGCGGCCCGCGCCGCTCCAGCGACGCCCAGCAGCCGCCGGAAGCGGTTGGCGCCCTCGGTGATCTCCTGGTAGGCCCACACCAGCTGCGCCACTGCGGATATGACCGCGGCACCGCGGGCCGGCGGCCCATGCGT
>JAFAZZ010000227.1 GCA_019239375.1 Solirubrobacterales bacterium
CGTGGCCAAGTACTCCCAGCAGCCCACGGCGAAGGTGGCCAGCGACTGGCAGGCGCTCGATCAGTACGGGGTCCAGAACGCCTACTACGCGGTCTTCGGACACGAGGCCAAGCCGAAGTTCTATTCCAACAAGCTCAACTTCAACGCTGGCGTGATGTCGGTGGAGTATCTGACCGACGTGACGAGCCTCCAGTTGAAGTAGCAGTCTCGAGTCGTGGGTGGGAGGACGCCGTGTCCTCCCACCCACGGCACTTTCTCTGGACGACGGCGGTAAGCTCGCACCAACGAAAATGCCGATAGACGCCTTCCCCCGCTTCCTTCGCGCGGAGGCCGAGACACCGGCCGCGGGCGTCTGGATGGGTGGGCGCGATGACTGACACCACCGGCGTAATCCATGCGGGTGCGGCGGCGCCCGCCCCGGTTGCCGAGCCCCGTACCGTCGGCGTCGGGCCCTACCAGCTGGCCTGGCGGCGCCTGCGCCGCAACAAGGTGGCGATGGTGTTCGGAGTCCTGTTCCTGGTGCTCGTGGCGATGTGCTTCCTGGCCCCCATCTATTCGAAGGACGTGGCCAAGATCGGGCCCAACACCAACAACGTCACCGGCACGATCACAGTCGGCGGCAAGCAGGAGAACGTGGTCTCGACCGACGGCGTGCCGATTGGCCCCACGTTCGCGCGCCAATACTTCTTCGGCGCCGATGAGAATGGCCGGGACCTGGCCGTTCGCCTGCTCTACGGCGGCCGCACGTCGCTGATCATCGGCGGCGTCGCCACCCTGATCATCATCATCTTCGGCACGCTTGCGGGGCTCTTAACCGGCTTCTTCCGTGGGCCTGTCGATGCCGTCCTGCGACCGCTCATGGAGCTGATCTGGTCCTTCCCGGTCGTGATCTTGGGCGTATCGCTCGGCACTGCCCTGGCCCTGGGCGGGATCGGCCCGATCAAGGGCAGCTCGCTGCTCATACCGGCCCTCATCATCGGTGTGGTCTACATCCCCTATCTGGGCAAGCCGATCCGGGGCGAGGTGCTGCGCCTGCGCGAGCAGGACTTCGTAGAGGCCGCCCGGGCCCAGGGGATGGGGCCGTGGCGGATCATGCTCACGGAGATCCTGCCCAACGCGGCCTCGACGATCATCGTGTTCGTGCCGATGATGCTGGCCTACTCGATCCTGCTCGAGTCCTACCTGTCGTTCCTGGGGGCCGGAGTGCAGGCGCCGAATGCCTCGTGGGGCACGCTCATCTCCGGCGGCCTGAACTACATCTCGACCACCCCGACGTTCTCGCTCATCCCCGGCGCGATGCTCGTGCTGACCGTGCTCGCCATCAACGTCGTCGGCGACGGAATCCGTGACGCACTGGATCCGCGAGCGCAGGTCCGGATCAAGACCTGATGCCCCGGTTCATCGTCCGCCGCTCGATCTCGGCCATCGCGCTGCTATTCGCCACCTCGGTGGTGGTCTTCGGCATCTTCGAGGTGATTCCGAGCTACGACCCCGCGCGCGCCATCGCCGGGCGCAACGCCAACGCAACGACCGTCCAGGAGGTGAGCCACAAGTTCGGCTTCGACAAGCCGGTCTACGCCCAATACGCCAACACGATGAAGCTGATCTTCACCGGCCAGGTGATCGACTACCAGGACGACCTGAACGTCGTCGACCAGTTCAAGCACAAGTTCCCGGTGACGCTGTCGCTGGTGATCCCGGCCGCGATCTTGTGGTTCGGGCTGGCCGTCGTGTTCGGCTCGATCAGCGCGCGCCGCGCGGGCAAGTTCGCCGATCGAGCGGTCATGGTGGGGGCGATCCTGGGCGTCTCGGTACCCGTGTTCCTGCTCGCGGCGCTGCTCTTGTACGTGTTCGCCTTCAAGCTCTCCTGGTTCCCCAACACGGGGTACAGCGGGCTCTCCAACCCCACGCAATGGGCCTACCACCTGATTCTGCCCTGGATCGCCATCGCCGCACTGTCGATCGGCTTCTACTCGCGCGTGCTGCGCTCGAGCCTGCTCGACATGTCCAACCAGGACTTCGTGCGCACGGCGCGTGCCAAAGGGCTGACGAATCGACAGGTATTCCGCCGACACATCCTGCGTAACTCGCTGATGCCGGTCATCACGATGTTCGGCCTCGATTTCGCGGTGCTGCTGGGCGGGGCGGCGCTGGTCACCGAGACGGTGTTCAACCTGCCCGGGATCGGCCAGTACGAGGCCCAGGCGATCGGCAATCTGGACGTCCCGCCGATCCTGGTTGGTGCGATGTTCACCGCGTTCTTCGTCGTGCTGTTCGGCGCGTTTGTCGACATCCTGTACGCGCTGCTCGACCCGCGGATCCGGCTGACCGGCTGAACAATGGCGGATCGCCTGCTCGACGTCGAGTCGCTGAAGGTCACATTTGCGACCGAGGACGGCTTGGTGCACGCGGTGGACGACGTCTCGTTCACGCTCGACCGCGGCGAGGTGGTCGCACTGGTCGGCGAGTCAGGCTCGGGCAAGTCGGTGACCGTGATGACGTTGATGGGGCTGACCCGCTCGCCCAACGCGCGTTTCGCCGGCTCGGCCCGGCTGCAGGGGGACGAGCTCATCAGCTGCCCAGACGAGAAGCTCGAGCAGATTCGCGGCAAGGAGATCGCGATGATCTTCCAGGACCCGATCTCGTCGCTCAGCCCCGTAATGCGAGTGGGCGACCAGATCGTCGAGCAGATCCGGGCCCACGAGAAGGTCTCCAAGGCGCAGGCGATGGATCGCGCCGTGAACCTGATGGAGCGGGTCGGCATCCCGCGTGCCCGCGACCGCGCGCGATCATACCCGCACGAATTCTCGGGTGGGATGCGCCAGCGGGTGATGATCGCGCTGGCCCTGTCGCTGTCCCCCAGCGTGCTGATCGCCGACGAACCGACCACCGCACTCGACGTCACCATCCAGGCGCAGATCCTCCAGGAGATCAAGGACCTCCGCGAGCAATCGGACAGCGGCGTGATCTTCGTCACGCATGACCTCGGTGTAGTGGCCGACGTGGCCGATCGCGTGCTGGTCATGTACGCCGGCCGGGTGGTCGAGCAGGGAACCCTGGACGAGATTTTCTATGACCCACAGCACCCCTATACCTGGGGCCTGCTCGGTTCGGTGACGCGCATGGATCGCACCCCGCCTCGGCGGCTGCCCGCCATTCCCGGCCTGCCGCCGTCGCTGCTCAACGCGCCGGAGGGCTGCCACTTCCGTCCCCGCTGCCCGCATGCGTTCGATCGCTGCACCGAGGTGCCGGCGCTCGGGTCGCGGGTGAGCGGGGCCCCGGAGCATCTCGACCGCTGCTGGCTCGAGGTCTCCGAGAAGCGTCGTCGGCGCGAGGTCGAAGGCCGCATCGGCCTGGCCACGGGGGCGGCGGCGTGAGCACGACGGCCGACGCGGCGAAGCAAGGCGATCTAGGCGCCAACGGACGGCACCGGATGCTCGAGATCGAGCACGCACAACTGTACTTTCCGGTCCGCGCCGGGGTCCTGGTGGACCGCACGGTCGCGCACGTGCACGCGGTCGACGACGTGTCGCTCCAGCTCCAGGAGGGCCACACGCTCGGCATTGTGGGCGAGTCAGGGTGCGGCAAGAGCACCCTGGCTCGGTGCATCGTGCGGCTGCTCGAGCCGACCTCCGGAAGCGTGCGCTTCCGCGGTACCGACATCACGCACCTGGGCCGCAAGGAGCTCGAGCCGATCCGTCGCGAGGTCCAGCTGGTGTTTCAGGATCCGACCTCGTCGTTGAACCCGCGCAAGCGCGTCGGGCAGATCGTGGGCGGGCCGATGCGCCTGCACGGCATCGAGAAGGACAAGGTGGAGCCGCGCGTGCGCGAGCTGCTCGAGCGGGTAGGGCTGAGCCCAGAGCACATCAACCGCTTCCCGCATGAGTTCTCGGGCGGGCAGCGGCAGCGGATCGGGGTGGCGCGCGCGCTGGCCCTCGACCCGCGGCTGATCGTCCTCGACGAGCCAGTATCGGCGCTCGACGTCTCGATCCAGGCCCAGGTGATCAACCTGCTGGACGATCTCCAGGACGACTTCGGCCTGTCCTACGTGTTCATCGCGCACGACCTGTCTGTCGTGCGGCATGTCTCCGACTACATCGCGGTGATGTACCTGGGCAAGGTCATGGAGCTCTCGCCGGCCAAGCAGCTTTACGACAAGCCGATCCATCCCTACACCGAGGCGCTGCTAGGAGCGATTCCGATTCCCGACCCCGAGGAGAACCGCGCCCGGGATCGGATGGTCATCGGCGGCGAGCCGGCCAACCCGCTCGATCCGCCCTCGGGCTGCCGCTTCCGCACCCGGTGCCCGCGGGCAACCGACGTATGCGCGGAGATCGAGCCGCCATTTGCCGA
Organism: Solirubrobacterales bacterium; assembly: GCA_019239375.1. GTDB lineage: Bacteria > Actinomycetota > Thermoleophilia > Solirubrobacterales > Solirubrobacteraceae > Palsa-465. The sequence continues at coordinate 4,354 of JAFAZZ010000227.1, forward strand.
ATACTCAGGCGGCCACCTGGCAGCCTGCCACCACCCGCTCAGCGTGAGCCAGGAGGAGATCGCCGGCGCCACGCGCTCGCCGCTCAGCCCGCTCAGCGCTGGCGAAGTGATGCCCGACGGACGCCAGGGCACGCGCGGCGGGGCGCCCGGAGCCGGGTCGGGTACGGCCGGGTCGGGTACGGCAGGGTCGGGTACGGCCGGGTCCGGCATGGCCGGGTCGGGTACGGCCGGGTCGGGTACGGCCGGGTCGGAAGCGCCGTCGGCGACCGAGCGGGATGAGCAGGGCCCCGCGGCCGACGGAGAGGCGACGGGCAGCTGACCGTCCGGCGCTGGCATGCGCTGGCCCTCGCGCTGTGTTGCGGCGCAGCGATGGCGGGGTGCGGCGGCTCCTCGCCTTCGACCTCCACAACCACCGGCTCGTCTGCGAAGCGGGCCATTTCAGCGGCGACGCGGGTGTGCGGGAGCGCCCTGGACGCGGCGCGGACGCTGCTCGGTGCCCACACCACGATGCGGATCACCAACTCAGACCCGGCCAACATCGAGTGCGCGGTAAGCGGGGCGGGAGTTCACCTCGACGTGAATGCGCAGGCCGTGCCCCGGGCTTGGGATCAGTTCGATACGGTGGTCGTCCACCAGGCGCAGGCATTCGAGACCGGCCCCTCGCATAACAACCCCCAGCTGCCTATCGACCTGCCCCCGCAGGGCGACGCGCAGGCGGTCTGGATCCCGGCCAGCAGCCAGCTTGTCGCCACCAACGGGACCCAGAGCAGCGGCGGCAGCTATGTGACCGTGAACGTCACGCGCCGCTCGAAGCGCGGTCCGGCAAGCCTCAAGGTCGCGGATGCGGTGGGGAACGCGACGCTGGCCGTTGCGCCACGAGGTCCGAACCCGGGGCCGGCGCCGAGCTGAGGACCCGCGCGGCCCTAAGCGCTGTGACCGACTCGCTGGCCATCCTCCTGCTCCCCTGCCGGCTCGAGGACTTCGCGCTCGCCGCACACGCCCGCGACCTGCTCGAGATCCCACGGGTGCTGGCGCTCGAGCCCTCTCGCATACGGACGCCGGCGTCGCTGCGCGAGGCCGCGAGCGCGCGCCAGGCTCGTCGCCTGCGCTTCCAGGGGGAGCCACGGGCGGTCGTCCTCTACCACCCGCGGCAATATCCGCTCGCGCGCGCGCTCCTCGCCGTTCACGAAGAGGCCGAGCTCTGGTACTTCCAGCCTGACCATGAGAGCTTGGGCGAGGAGGATCTCATCGGCCTCGACGAGCTTGCCCGCGCGCGCGCGACGCGCGTCCTCGTGGCCACGCTTGCCGGCGATCCGCGCGCCGAGAACCAGCCGCTGCGCGCGCGTCTTGTGGAGCTCGAGGTGATCAGCCACCGGCCCTACCTGCCCACGGCTCGCAGCGCCAGGTTCGCCTAAGGGGTCGCGCTGGACAAGTAAGGGGGGCCAGCGGCAGATCGACTGCGTTCGCCCGATGTCGCAGGTCCCCTCTTAGCGCATCCTGATCGCAGTGGATTCCCAGGTCGATTCGAGCGACAGGAGCGAGACATGCATCCCAGCATCACAACACTCATTGCGTCCCAACGCCTCGACGAGGCCCGCCGGCTCGCCGAGCGCGAGGCCCACCTCGCCGGCGACGGGTGGCCGACGCCAGTCGCCGGACGCCCACGCTTCTCGCGATACTTCCGGCATGCGCGCGAGGGTCACCTCAAGCCGCTTCGTCGGTCGCATCGGGGAGCTGGCCGCGCTGGAGCGCGCCTCACGTGAGGCTGCCGAGCAGCAGCCGGTCGTCGTACTGCTCGGAGGCGAGTCGGGCGTCGGCAAGACCCGCTTGGTGCGGGAGTTCGAGCGACGGATGGCGGGCGGGGTCGACGAGGACGTGCTCGTGCTCCGCGGCGAGGCCGTCGAAGAGGCCGAGGGCGAGCTTCCGTACGCGCCGCTGATCGGGGCGCTACGGCCTCTGGTGCGCGCCCGCAATCCAGCGCTGGACGCGCTCGGTCGCGGGACGCGAGCGCAGCTAGCCGCGCTCCTCCCGGCACTTGACGAGGAGCCGGCACCGACGCCGCGTAGCGATGCCTCCGCGCAGCTGCGGCTGTTCGAGGGATTACTCGAGCTGGTTGACGTGCTCAGCCAGGATCGCGCTTTGGTCGTGACCCTCGAGGACCTCCACTGGGCCGATCGTTCGACCCGGACGTTCATCGACTTCCTGGCCCGCAGCCTCCGCCGCGAGCGGGTCATGCTGCTTCTCAGCTACCGGACCGACGAGCTGCACCGCCGCCATCCTCTGCGTTCGCTGCTCGCGGAGCTCGAGCGGCTGGATCGAGTGCAGCGCATCGAGCTCGAACCGTTCGATCGGTTCGAGCTAGCCGAGGCGCTCACCGACATCCTCGGCGAGCCGCCAAGCCTGAAGCTCGTCGAGCGGCTGTTCGCCCGCAGCGAGGGCAACCCGCTCTACACCGAGGAACTCCTCGCCGCCGGACTGGACGGCCGCGGCGCGGCGCCGCAATCGCTCCGGGACGCCTTCATGCTCCGGATCGAACGGCTCTCGCCCGACGCCCAGTCGGCCGCCCGGGCGATCGCCGCGGGCCGCGCGCTGGATGAGGTGACGATCTCAGAGGTGACCGGCATCGAGCCCGACGCGCTCCATCAGGCGCTGCGCGAGGCCGTGTCCGAACAGGTGCTGGTGGCCGGCGAGGACGGGCGCCTCAGCTTCCGCCACGCGCTCTTGCGCGAGGCCATGTACGACGACCTGCTTCCAGGAGAGCGCAGCGAGCTGCACCTGGCGCTGGCCCGCGCGCTGGAGGAGCGTGGCGAGTGCGAGGACGACCGCGGGCTCGAACTCACCTCGACCGTCGCGCACCACTATGCGGTCGCCGGCGACCAGCCGGCCGCGCTGCGAGCCACGGTCCAGGCGGCGCTGGCGGCCCGCGAAGTTCATGCCTACGGGGACGCCGCCGAGCTGGCCGAGCGCGCGCTCGACCTATGGCCGCGAGTCGCCGACGCCGCCGCGATGATCCCGCTCGACCACGTCGAGTTGCTGTGCCTGGCCGCCGCGGCGCACCGGGTGGCGGGCGACCAGCCCCGGGCCGAGACGCTGCTCCAGCGCGCCCTGGACGAGCTAGGACCGGAGAGCGACCCGCGACGCTATTCCGGACTGCTCGACGACCTCTCCCGCACCCAGTGGACGCTCAACCGCGGGGCCGAGGCGGTGGAGACCGCCCAGCGGGCGCTGGCGCTGCTCCCGCCCGAGGAGGTCAGCCCTGAGCGGGCGTCGCTCCTGGCCTGGCTGGCTCGGATCCGGCACCTGCGCGGGCGCTATCGCGAGGCGCTCAAAGAAGGCAACGTGGCCCTCCAGGCCGCGCTGGCCGCGGGCGACCGACGCTCGGAGAGCGAGATCCTGAACACGCTGGGGATGTCACAGATCATGCTCGGCGATGTCGAGGAGGGGGTATCGTGCCTGCGCCACGCGATCGAGATCGCCCG
>JAFAZZ010000337.1 GCA_019239375.1 Solirubrobacterales bacterium
AGCTTGACTCGCTCGGGATCCCGGTCTGGCTGCGAGCCGACCTTCATCTTGACTCTGGGTATTCCCTGCTCGACCCAGCCGCCCAGCTGCTCGGCCAGCCGTTGGTCGGAGTAGGCGGTGAACCCGCCCGAGCCGTACACGGCCACCCGGTCGTGGGCCATTCCGAGCAGCTTGCATAGCGGCAGCCCGAACGCGCGGGCCTTGAGGTCCCAGAGCGCGAGGTCGACGGCCGCGATAGCCATCGAAGTGATGCCCGGGCGCCCCAGGTTGCGGGTCCGCTCGACCATCTTCTCCCACGCCGACTGCGGGGCCGTGGCGTCGCGTCCGCGCACGATTCCCGCCAGCTTGGACTCGACCAGCTTGGCCGTCGAGATGTCGGCATAGGTGTATCCGAGCCCTACCTCCCCGCCGCCGTGCGCGTGCACGACGACGATCGTGGTCGAGTCCCAGGACAGAGTGCCGTCGGCCTCGGGCTGATCGGTCGGGACCGTGTAGGCACCGACCTCGAGCGCCTCGACCGGGACCTCGACGCGGACCGTCGTGCTCATCGTCCGGGCAGGAACTCTTGGACCTTCTGCTGGAAGGACTGCCTGACGATCCGGCCCGCGTTCGGGTCGCCGGACAGCAGCGCCGAGCTCAGCGCCTTGGCCTGCTCGAGCGTGATGTGGGGTGGCAGCGGCGGGACCTCCGGATCGGTGATCGCCTCGTAGACGACTGGACGGTCGGCGTTCAGCGCCTCATCCCAGGCCGAGCCGACCCGCTCGGGCGAGTCGACGCGGATGCCCTTCAGCCCGAGCAACTCGGCATAGCTCGCGAACGGGAAGTCGGGCAGGTCCTGCGAGCCTTCGAACTTCGGGTCGCCGGACATCGCGCGCTGCTCCCAGGTCACCTGGTTGAGATCGCGGTTGTTGAGGACGAGGATGATCAGCCGCTGGTCGGGCCACTCGTGGCGGTACTTGGCGATCGTGATCAGCTCGTTGATGCCGTTCATCTGCATCGCGCCGTCCCCGACGAGCGCCAGCACCGGACGGTGCGGGTGGGCGAACTTGGCCGCGATCGCGTAAGGCACGCCCGGGCCCATCGTCGCGAGCGTGCCCGACAACGAGGCCATCATGCCCTTGCGCAGCTTGATATCGCGCGCGTACCAGTTGGCGGCCGAGCCGGAGTCTGAGGCGAGGATCGCGCCGTCCGGGAGCCGCTTTGAGAGCTCGTGGAAGACCAGCTGCGGGTTGAGTGGGTTGGCTGAGAGCTGGGCCCGCTGCTCCATCAGGTTCCACCACTCGGCGACCTCGCCCTCGATCTTCTCCCGCCATGAGCGGTCCTGCTTGCGCTCCAGGCGCGGCAGCAGCGCGCGCAGCGTCTCGGCGCTGTCGCCGACCAGGTTGACCTCCATCGGGTAGCGGATGCCGAGCATCCGCCCGTCGAGGTCGATCTGCACCCCACGGGCGTTGCCCTCCTCGGGCAGGAACTCCGAGTACGGGAAGCTCGATCCGACCATCAGCAGCGTGTCGCACTCCTGCATCAGCGTCCAGCTCGCCTTGGTGCCAAGCAGTCCGATCGAGCCGGTGACGTACGGCAGGTCGTCGGGCAGCGCCGCCTTGCCGAGGAGGGCCTTGGCCACCCCGGCGCCGAGCAGCTCAGCCACTGCCTCGACCTCGTCCGCGGCGTGCAGGGCGCCCTGGCCGACCAGCATCGCGACCTTGCTTGCGCCGTTCAGCACCTCGGCCGCGCGGTCCAGATCCTCGTCGGCGGGCAGCACCCGCGGAGACTTGTAGCCCGGCCCCGAGTGGACCGTACCGTGCTTGTGCGGCGGCTGCTGCACCGCGTCGGCTTCTTGCACGTCGTTGGGAATGATCAGCGCCGTGACCGTCCGCTCAGCGAGCGCAATCCGGCAGGCGCGGTCGACTAGATGTCGGATCTGCGTCGGAACCATCGCCACCTCGACGTACTCGTGGGCGACGTCCTTGAACAGGGTCTGGAGGTCGATCTCCTGCTGATAATTGCCGCCCAGCCCGGCCCGCGCCTGCTGGCCGACGATGGCCACGACCGGCTGGTGGTCGAGCTTGGCGTCGTAGAGACCGTTGAGCAAGTGGACGGCGCCCGGGCCGGAGGTGGCCATGCACACGCCGACCTGGCCGGTGAACTTCGCGTGGGCGCAGGCCATGAAGGCCGCCATCTCCTCGTGGCGCACCTGGATGAACTCAGGTCGCTGGCCGTCGCTCGAGCGCGTGAACGCGCCCATGATCCCGTTGATCCCATCGCCGGGGTAGCCGTAGATGCGCTTGATGCCCCAGGTCGAGAGGCGCTCCAGGAGATAGTCGCCGACGGTGTCGCTCATGCCGTTTTCGTTCCTTTCCTCGTCTGCCCGGCTCAGTCCTAGCCGCTACCCGATGGCGAGCGGCGGCTAACGGTGCCCTGTCCGCGCGCCTACAGACTGTGCGTGCGCCTCCAGAGAGTCCGCGCGCCTACAGACTGTGCGTGCGCCTACAGAGAGTCCGCGCGCCTACAGACGATCCTGGGCCTCCGACAACGCGACTGCCGCGTCGATGTGAGCCAGATGGGTCAGTCCCTGCGGAAAGTTGCCCAGGAGCTCCCCCGTCTTGGGGTCGATTTCCTCCGAGAACAGCCCGAGGTCGTTGCTGCGCGCCACGGCCTGGTCGAACACCACACGGGCCTCGCTCAGCTCACCGGCCCGGGCCAGGCATTCGGCCAGCCAGAACGAGCAGCACATAAAAGCGCCCTCCTGGCCCTCGACGCCGTCATCGCGCCGATAGCGGTACAGGAGCCCTTCGCCGGCGTCGAGCTCCTCGCGCACTGCGGCCACGGTTCGCCGCATCCGCTCATCACCCCAGTCCACGTACTCAACCGTCGGCAACAGCAGCAGCGCCGCGTCCATCTCGGTGCGGTCGAAGGCCTGCACATATACACCGCGCTTGCCGTCGTAGCCGTGCTTCTCGATGGTCTCGCGCAGCTCGTCGCGGGCCTTCTTCCAGCGGCGGGTGGGCGCGCGGCGCATGCACTCTTCGGCCAGGCGGATCCCGCGATCGAGCGCAGACCAGCAGAGCACCTTCGAGTGCACGAAGTGGTCCGGCTTCCCGGGCCATTCCCAGATCCCGCAGTCTGGCTCGGACCACTGCTCGGCTGCGTGATCGATCAGCGAGACGAGGAACCGCCAGTCGTCATCGCTCGGCGAGTGACCGCGCACGTGCCAGCGCCAGGTCAGGTTCACCAGCTCGCCGTAGGCGTCGAGTTGGCTCTGCTCGGCCGCGTCGTTGCCCAGGCGCACCGGACTCGAGCCGCGGTAGCCCTCGAGACCCTCGACCACGTCCCCGCGCAGCCGGCGTTCGCCGCGCACGCCGTAGACGACCTGAAGATCGCCGGCGTGGCCGGCCGCCGAGCGCATGATGAAAGCACGAAACGCGTCCGCCTCCTCGACGGCGCCCAGCTCGGCGAAGGCGCGAGAGCTGAAGCTCGAGTCGCGTACCCAGGCGTAGCGGTAATCCCAGTTGCGGGGCCCGCCGATGGCCTCGGGCAGCGACGTCGTGGCCGCGGCCGCCACCGCTCCGGTCGGTGCGTAGGTGAGCGCTTTGAGCACGACGCCCGACCGGCGGGCGGCGGGCTCGTCGCGCGTGCCCAGGCGCAGCGGCTTGGCCCACTCGCGCCACCAGCCGGCCGTCTGCTCCAGTCGCTCGTCAAGCTCGGCCGGATCAGGCTCGGGTGGCGGACCGGCATCGATCTGCTCCGGCGGGCAGTAGGTGAGCACCAGTCGCACCCGGTCGCGCGGTCCCACCGCGAAGCGGCAGGCCAGCTCGTGGTCGGCATCCTCCTCGAGCGCCTGCTCGCACCAGGCGAGCAGGGCGTCGTTGCCGCCGATCGCGCTGTGCAGACGACGCCCGTGCCGGCGAATCCACGGCCGCACCTGCCCGTAGTCGAAGCGGGGCGCCACCCGCACCTCGAGCTCGACCGCGCCGCGCACGCCCTCGATCACGCGCAGGATCCGGCGCTGCTCGGTGCCGACCGGGTTCGGGCACACCGTGAAGCAGTCGAGCAGCTTCGCCTCGCCGGCCGGTCCGTGGATCGTGGTCTCGAGCACCAGCGTGTCATCCAGGTAGGCCCGGACGTACTCCCACGGCCCGGGCTCGACGGGCGTGATCGAGCAGTGCCCACCCTGCCGGCGATCGAGCAGGCGGCCGAACGCGCTGCCCGAGTCGAAGCGCGGCAGGCAGCACCACTCGATCGAGCCCTCCCGGGAGACGAGGGCGGCACTGTGGCAATCGCCGATCAGCGCGTACTCGGCGATCGGCGGGTAGTCGTCCGCGGCGGTCACGGACGCTGGATACCCCGAACCAGCCCGCTACCTGCACGGCGCGCGTCCGCCCGTTTGCCTGCGGACGAGCCGGGTAGAGCGAATACGTATGTGGTTTTACATGATCGCCGGGTTCTTGCTCCTCGTCGGGATCATCGGCGGAGTCGCCTCCGGCGGGATCTTCACGCTCATCTTCGTGCCGCTGGGGCTGGTCATGCTCGTCGTCGCCGCCGGCGCCGGTGTCTTCGGCCGCTCGAGCCAGGACGAGAGCGACGGTGACCGGCAACCATCGAACACCGAGCCGGCTCCCCTCCGACACACGCCGGCGCAGGGCACCCCGACGCCGGCCACGCCGGAAGACCTGGCCGACGCACGCCGGGTTCAGCAGTAGCGAAACGACAAATCGCCGCGCCGCCCGACGCGACGCGCGCACCGCTATCGTCGGAGTTCGTGTCGCGGCGTCGTCGTCCTCTAGCGGATCCTGGTCGGCCTAACCGCGGGCCGGCGGTTTCGCGCGCTGCGTGGCTGCGGCTGGCCGCGTGTACGGGCGCGGCAGCTCTCCTGCAGCTGGACGGCACGCTGATCACGGTGGCACTGCCGTCGGTGGCGCACGGGCTGAAGGTCTCAAGCGCGTCGACCGCGGTGGTGCTCAGCGCGTACTTCGGGGCCTACGCGCTGGTGCTGCTCCCCGGCGGCGAGCTGGTTGACCGCTTCGGCGCCCGGCGCTTGGCGCTGCTAGGGCTTGGTCTGTTCGCCCTCGGAGCGGGTCTCGGCGCCCTGGCCTCGAGCATCGGCGCGCTGGTCGGCACCCGGGTCGTGCAGGGCGTCGGCGCAGGTCTGGTCAGCCCGGCCGCTCTGGCCGGAGCGGTGAGCGGGTTTCCTCCCGAGCGGCGGGGCAGCGCACTCGGGATCTGGGGTGCCAGCGCCGGCATCTCCAACCTGGTCGGACCACTGCTCGGCGGCCTGTTGACCGTCTGGCTGGGGTGGCGCGCGGACTGGTGGGCGCTGGTGCCGCTGGCATTGATCGCAGCGCTGGCGATCGCGCGGCAGATGCCGCGGGTGCTCCATGGGCAAGAAGCCGGGCTACGCGAGTCCCGCGTGAGTCGTGTCGTGATCGCCGCCACGCTCGTCGCCGCCCTCACCTTCGCCGTGATGATCGGCTGCTTTTACCTGGCCGAGCAGTATCTCCAGCGCGAGGCCGGCTACTCCGCTCTGGGCGCCGCGGGAGCACTGGTGATCGTCGCGCTGTTGGTCGGGGTGGCTGCGCCGCTGGCCGGCCGTTTGGTCGATGAGCATGGCGAGCGCCTGCCCGCCGTACTCGGCTTCGTCCTGGCCGCGGGCGGCCTGGCCGTGCTCGCCATCCCCGGGTTGCCGCTGGCCAGCGCGGTCACGATCGTCCCCCTGATCCCGGTCGGGCTGGGACTCGGCATGCTGTTCGTGCCGACTTCGCGGGCGGCGCTCAACGCCACGCCGCTCGCCTCCCACGGGCGTACATCGGCCATCCTGTCCGTGGGGCGGCTGCTGGGAGCCGGCGCGGGCGCGGGCATCGCCGGCTTGCTGCTGGCCGGCGGGACCGACGCCGCTACGGTCCATGGCGCGATGCTCCTTGCCTGCATCCTGTGCGTCGTGGTCGGCATCCCCGCTTCGCTTCGCCTCGGAGCACCAAGCGGCGGGATCGCCAGCCGGGCACGCGCGAGCACCTGATCAACCGTCGGCGCGGCGACTCGGCGCGGGTTCCGCGCGCCATCCCCGGGTAGCGGCTATCCGACACACGTAACCAAGAGATCCGGGAGATCAACATGGCATCCACGGGGACGCGCCCGCTCGCGCCGGTCACCACCGCGAGCGGGATCGGATTCGAACTCGCGCGCCAATTCGCCGAACACGGCTACGACCTGATCATCGCCGCCGAAGACGACGCGATCAACCGGGCCGCCACCGAGCTGCAGAACGGCGCCACGGTTGAGGCGGTGCAGGTCGATCTGGCCACTGCCGAAGGCGTCGAGCAGCTGTATGACCGGATCCGCCGGCACGGCGATCAGATGGAAGCGGTGGCCCTGAACGCCGGGATCGGCATGGGCGGCGATTTCGCCACTCAGACCGACCTGAACCAGGAACTGAAGCTCGTCGATTTGAACGTGCGCTCCACCGTGCACCTAGCCAAGCGTGTGGTGGCGGACATGGTCCGCCGCGGCGAGGGCAGGATCCTCTTCACCTCGTCGATCGCCTCGACCATGCCCGGCAGCTACCAGGCGGTTTACAACGCGTCGAAGTCGTTCGTCCAGTCGTTCGCGGTGGCCCTGCGCAACGAGCTCAAGGACACCGGCGTGACGGTGACCTCGCTCATGCCCGGGCCGACCGACACCGAGTTCTTCGAGCGCGCCGACATGATGGACACCAAAATCGGCACGAGCGATTCCAAAGACGATCCGGCCGATGTCGCCCGC
>JAFAZZ010000401.1 GCA_019239375.1 Solirubrobacterales bacterium
AGGTCGTCCTCGACGTTGACGGCGAACCCGTGCGTGCTCACTCCCCGGGACAGATGCACGCCGATCGAGGCGATCTTGCGCTCCTCGACCCACACGCCGGTGTAGTTGTGACCATCGCGCGGCCGGGACCGCGCCCCCGCCACGCCCGCGCCAGCGAGAGCGGCCACGAGCGCGTTCTCAAGCGTCCGGACGTAGGCCACCACGTCATCGACCCGAACGATTGGATAGCCGACGAGCTGCCCCGGTCCGTGGTAGGTCACCCGGCCGCCCCGGTCAGTCTCGACGATCTCGATTCCCTTGGCCAGGTACCACTCCTCGCCCATCGGCAGCTCGCCGGGCCGCGAGCGCCGGCCGCGCGTGTACACCGGCGAGTGCTCGAGCGTGAGTAGCACGTCCGGCACCTCGTCCTCCTGACGCGCCGCCCGAAGACGCTCCTGGAGCTCGAGCGCCTCGCGGTAGTGCACGAGACCCAGGTGGCACACCCAGAGGTCATTCACGAGACGCTCTCCAGGTTCCGCTTGAGGGCCGCCAGGAACCGCGCGGCCAGCGCGCCGTCAAGGGCGCGGTGGTCCCAGCTCAGTCCCAGGATCGTCATCGGGCGGATCGCGATCGAGTCGTTCCCGAGCGCATCCGTCACGACAACCGCGCGCTTGATCACCGCCTCGAAGTCGAGGATCGCCACCTGCGGCAGGTTGATGATCGGCGTGGCCATGATCGACCCGTATTGGCCCGGGTTAGTGATCGTGAACGTCCCGCCCTGCACATCGTCAGGGTTGAGCTGACGTGCCCGGGCGCGGCGCGCCAGGTCCTTGATCCGTGCCGCCAGGCCCTCCACCGACAGTTCGTGTGCCCGCTGGAGGACCGGCACGATCAGGCCGTCGTCGCCGAGCGACACCGCGATCCCGAGGTTGACGTCGGTGTGGCGGGTGTAGCGCTCGCCCTCGAGCCACGCGTTCAAGGCCGGGTGCTCTCGCAGCGCGTCGATCGACGCCCGCGCCACGAACGAGAGCGCCGTGACGCCCAAGCGAGTCCGTGCCGCCTCCACGCGGCTCATATCTACCTCGATCCAGGTCGTGCACGTGGCAGTCGTCTCCAGCGAACGCTTCATGTGCTCGCCGATCTGCCGGCGCATGCGCGAGAGCCCGCCGCCGTCGACGACCGCCGGAGCGGCGGGGGCGGGCGGAGTGGGGGCCGGCGCCGCCGGCGCGGGGGTCGACGGTGCCGGCGCGGGGGGCATGGGCTCAGCCCGGTACGGGCTCTCGATATGCAGGGGCGGCTCCTCCGCCGGCACGGAGTCCACGAACGCCAGCACGTCCTGCTTGCGGACCCGCCCGCCACGTCCGGTGCCCTCCACCCGGGACAGATCTATCCCGTGCTCGGAGGCGATCCTCTGGACGACGGGGGAGTAGCGGCGGCTCCCAGCGGCGCGGCCGTTGCCGTCCGCCGCGGGCGCCCGTTCCCCCTCCGCCGACGCCCGTGACACCTCCGCCCGCGCCCGTGACACCTCCGCCCGCGCCCGTGATCCCTCCGCCGGCGCCCGTGACCCCTCCGCCGGCGCCCGTGACCCCTCTGCCGGCGCCCGTGACACCTCCGCCGGCGCCCGTGACACCTCCGCCGGCGCCCCCGACACCTCCGCCGGCGCCCCCTCGACGTCCGCCGGCGCCCCCGACACCGGCGCACCGGCACCCGGCGCGCTCGCCTGTCGTTCCGGCGTGGATGGCGCGGGCGGGGCAGACGACCCACCGTCCCCGGCGCCACCCCCAACCGCGATCCGCGCCATCACCGTCCCTACCGACACTGTCGCCTCCACCGGCACCAGGATCTCGGCTACCACTCCGGAGGCCGGCGCCGGCACCTCGGTGTCGATCTTGTCGGTGGAGATCTCGGCGATCGTCTGGTCTGCCTCGATCCGGTCGCCGACCTCGACCCGCCAGGCCACCACGGTGCCCTCGGCCACCGACACCCCCATCTGGGGCATCGTCACGTCCATGAGCGTCTGGCCGGGTGAAGCGCTAGTAGGCGAGGAGCTCACGACACGCCTCCCTCACTCGATCGACACCGGGCAGCACCGCCTGCTCAAGGGGTGGCGAGAACGGGATCGGAACGTCCGGCGTCGCCACTCGCACCACCGGGCCGTCCAGCGACTGAAACCCCTTCTCAGCGATCAGCGCCGCCACCTGGGCCCCCGCTGCGCACATCTGGTTTGCCTCGTCGACGATCACGACCTTCGAGCAGCGCTCGACCGAGTCGAGGATCGCCTCCTCGTCGAGCGGCACCAGCGCCCGTAGGTCGAGCACCTCGACCGAAGCGCCGTCGAGCCCGTCCGATACCGCCTCGAGCGCCACCGGAACCATCGCCCCGTAGGCGATCACCACGAGGTCCGAGCCCGGCCGCGCCACGCGCGCCTGGAACGGCGTCTCGAATATGCCGGCCGGGACCTCGCCCTTGACCCGCCGGTACAGGTGTTTGTGCTCCATGAAGCACACCGGGTTGGGGTCGTGAATCGCCGAGTGCAACAAGCCCTTCGCGTCCGAAGCCGTCGAGGGCGCCACCACCTTGATCCCAGGAGAATGCATGAACCACGCCTCGGGGTTCTGGGAGTGGAACGGGCCACCCGAGAAGCCGCCGCCGGACGGGAGCCGCACCGTAATCGGCACGGCGAGCCCCTGCCGGTAGTGCATCTTGCCCGCGACGTTGACCAACTGGTCGAAGCCGCAGGAGATGAAGTCGGCGAACTGCATCTCGCACACCGGTCGCATGCCGACGACCGCGGCGCCGATCGCCGTGCCGATGATCCCCGATTCGGCCAGCGGCGTGTCCATCACGCGATCAGGCCCGAACTCTTCGATGAACCCGTCGGTGACCTTGAACGCGCCGCCGAACACGCCGATGTCCTCGCCCATCACGAGGACACGGTCGTCCGCCCGCAGCTCATCGCGTAGCGCGGCCGAAATCGCCTGCAGATACGTCAAGGTGGGCATCAGGCGCCACCCCCGGAAAAGCCGCTCCACGGCGCCTGGCCGTCACCCAACGGCTCGGCGTCTGCATCGCAGAACACTCCGTGGACAGCGGTCGCAGGGTCGGGCATCGGGGCGGCCAGCGCCTCCTCCGCGGCCGCGTCGATCTCCGCCTTGACCGCCGCGCGCAGTCCATCGACGTCGACGCCGAGACCACCCAGGCGCTTCTCCTGACGCTCGATCGGATCGCGCTTGCGCCACTCCTCGACCTGCTCCTTTGGCACGTACTTCATGTCGTCGTGAGCGGCGTGACCGTGCATCCGCATCGTCTCCGCCTCGATCAGCGTCGGGCCAGCGCCCGCCAGCGCCCGCTCGCGCGCCGCCCGAGCCGCCTCGAACATGGCCTCCACGTCGTTGCCGTCGACGGTGACGCCGACGAACCCGTAGGCCGCCGCCCGCTCGACCGGGTCGACCGCGAACTGCTTGTCCAAAGGCGTGGAATACGCGTACTGGTTGTTCTCCAAAACGAAAACCACAGGCAGCTTCTGCACGCCGGCCCAGTTCATGGCCTCGTGGAAGTCGCCGCGGGAGGTCGAGCCGTCGCCGAACCAGGTCATCGCGCAGCGCTGCTCGCCGCGCAGCTTGAACGCCATGGCCATCCCGGTGGCGACCAGCATCATGTCGGGGAGCATCGAGACCATCCCGACGCAACCGAGTCGCCGGTCGCCGAAGTGCACATTGCCGTCCCGTCCGGCGGTGATCCCGATGGCGCGGCCCATGTACTGGGCGAGAATCCGCGCTGGGGTGACGCCGCGGATCAGGTGGGCGGCCAGATCGCGGTGCAGGATGCACAGCCGGTCGCGTGGCCCCATGGCAAACGCGGCGCCAGCCGACACTGCCTCCTGCCCGTAGCCGTCGTAGAAGGAGCCAGGGACCTTGCCCTGCCGATACAGCGTCATCGCGCGCTCCTCCAGGCCGCGCATCAGCAGCATCGCGCGGAGCAGCCACACGCGATCCTCGAGTGTCAGGTGCTCTACCGCCGCCGCCCCGGCGGCAGCAGGCTCAGCCGTATGAGTGGCCATGTGTTGAGTTCCCTTTCTCCGTGGGCCGGACCGGGATCTCCGCTTCCGGACCCGGTTCACCGAGCCGTCCGGGATCTCCGGCCAAGCTCAAGATTCGGGTAGCCCGAGTTTATTCCACGTCCCACCGGCACCATTACCCTTGACGACATGGACAGCGCTCGGCTGTCGCACACGCGCGCTCGCCTGGTGCGCATGCGCTGGCGGCGGGCCGGGGCCTGGCTGTGGCCCGCGTTCGTCGCTCTAACGATCGCGGACGCGGTGATCGGGCACGCGCTGCCGCCGGTGGGCGCGACCGAGTCGCTCGCCGCGGCCGCCCTGCTGGCGCTGCTCGTCAACCTGCTGGGGGTGCTGCTGCTCTCGCGCCCGCTCGGCTGGACGCTGCGGCGATGGCGTCCCGACCTTCCCGGGGTCGTGGCGCGCGACTACGGAGGCACCATCGTGGTGCTGGCCGTGACGGCGGCCTTGCTCGCCGCCGGCCTGATCCACCGGCCCGCAATACAGGCCTCCGAGCGCGCGATGCAGGACGCCATCGCCCGCGCCCAGGCATGGATCGGCGACCGGGCGCCTGCTGAGTTCCGCCGCAACCTCCGGTTCGTCAGCCTGCTCGAGATCCAGTCAGGCACGATCTACCGCGCCTGCGTGCCCAACGGCGCCGGCACGAAAAGCTACTGCGTGATCGTCAACCGCAGCCTCCCCTTCGAGCGCAGCGTCACCTTCTCCGGTTACGAGCCGAACTCCGTGCTGGGCGCCGGCACGGGCTAGGCGGGGGTGCGCGACCAGGACGTCAAGCGCGCGGTCCTGATCGCGAGCATCCTCGGTTCCGGCATCGTCTTCCTCGACCAGACGATCGTCAACGTCGCGCTCCCGGCGATCCGCTCGAGCCTGCACGGCAGCCTGGCCGACCAGCAGTGGGTGGTCGAGGCCTACCTCCTGACGCTGGCTGCGCTGCTGCTGCTCGGCGGATCGCTGGGCGACGTGCTCGGTCGCACACGTGTGTTCACCGCCGGCCTGATCGGCTTCGGCGCCTGCTCGCTGGCCTGCGCGCTGGCGCCGAGCCCGGCGTTCCTGATCGTCGCTCGGGCCCTGCAGGGAGTGGCCGGCGCGCTGCTCGTGCCGAGCACGCTGGCGCTGATCGTTGACCACTTCGAGCCCGACGAGCGCGGAGCCGCCATCGGCACATGGACCGCGTGGACCGGCGTGGCCACGGTGATCGGGCCGGTTGGCGGTGGAGTGCTCGTGCAGGCGGCATCGTGGCGATGGATCTTCCTCATCAACGTGCTCCCCGTGGCTGTCACGGTGGCGCTGCTGCGAAGACTGCCGCCCGACCACCGCCAGGCCGGCGGCATCGATTGGGTCGGTGGGCTGCTCTGCGTGCTCGGGCTGGGTGGGCTGGTGTTCGGGCTGATCGAGCAGGCGCGCTACGGATTCGGAGATCTCCGTGTGCTCGTGCCGCTGATCGGCGGCCTCGCGCTGCTCGGGGGCTTCCTGGCCTGGGAGCAGCGCGTCCCCGAGCCGATGATGCCGCTGCACCTGTTCGCAGTCCGCAACTTCACCGTCGGGAACCTCACCACCCTGTCGGTATACGGCGGCCTTGCCGTGGCCACGTTCTTCCTCGTGGTGTTCATCCAGCAGGTGGGCGGCTATACACCGCTCGCGGCGGGGCTGTCGTTCCTGCCGATCACGCTGATGATGTTCGCCCTCTCCCGGCGCTTCGGCGCGCTGGCCAGCCGGTTCGGGCCGCGCCCGTTCATGTCCGTCGGCCCGGTCCTGGCCGGCGCGGGGCTGCTTCTGTTTGCCCGCGCCGGCGCCAAGCCGAGCTATCCGGGCGTGATCCTCCCCGGCGTGCTGGTCTTCGGCCTCGGCCTCGCGGCGACCGTGGCGCCTCTGACCGCGACGGTGCTCGGGTCTGTCCCGGCGCGGCACTCGGGGCTGGCCAGCGGGACGAACAATGCGATGGCCCGCATCGCCGGGCTGCTCGCGATCGCGGCAGTGGGCGCCGCCGTGTCGGCCGGCTTCGCCTCGCGCCTGCAGCGCGACCTCGCCCACACATCGTTTTCGCACGGGGTGGTGCACGCGGCAAGCCGGCGGCCGCTGGTCACGAACGGGCCGCCAGCGATGCACCACGCTCTCCTCGACGCCTCGATCCACGCGTTCAGGCTGGGCATGGTGATCGCCGCGGCCCTGGCCGCGCTCGGTGGCCTGATCGCCGCCGTCGGGATCGAGAGCACCGGCAACCCGCGCCGGCGGGGTAGCCTTCCGGCGCCTTGACAGCAGAGCCAAAACCATTCGTAGCGCTGGTCACCGGGGCGTCGAGCGGGATCGGCGAGGCGACCGCGCGACGGCTGGCCCGTGAGCCGGGCGTCCGGCTCGTGCTCGTGGCCCGCCGCAGAGACCACCTGGAGAACCTGGCCCGTAGCCTCGGCGGCGCCACCGTCGTCCCGGTCGATCTCACCGCGCCCGCCGCGCCCGCCACCGTGCTCGAGGCGGTTGGCCGCGCGCACGGCGAGCTCCACCTGCTGGTCAACAACGCGGGCGCGCGCTGGGCCGGCACCTTCGCCGAGACGGGGTGGGAGAACGTCGAGCGACACATGAAGATCAACTTCGAGGCGCCGGTCCGGCTGACCGAGGCATTGCTGCCGCTGCTGCGTGCGACCGCAGCCAAAAAGGCGCACCCCGTCGCCATCGTGAACGTCTCGAGCACGTCGGGCCGGGTCGCCCGCCGCGGTGCCGGCGGGTACTCGGCGAGCAAGTTCGCGCTGGCCGGCTGGAGCGACTCGCTCGCCGCCGAGGAGCGCGAGAACGGCGTGCACGTGGGCCTGGTGCTCCCGGGGTTCGTCGCCACGGAGGGGTTTCCCCAGGCCGAGTTGCGAGCCCATCCGATCCTTCGCCGGATCGTTTCCTCACCCGGCGTGGTTGCCGAGGCGATCGTGGACTGCGGCTTGCAGGGCCAAGCCGAACGCTACGTACCGCGGCCGTACTGGATCGCGGCCGCCGCGCGGATCTTGGCCCCGCGCCTGGTCCGCCGCGCGACCGCCGGCGGTACGTTCACGCCTGCGAGCGGCGCAGACGGCGGGCGCTGAGCCGCACCGACGTAGCCACCGAAACCCGGCGGAGGTCAGCGGCGCTGGTCGACGAGCTCGTTGCGCTCGCCGGCCAGCTCCTCAAACAGGCCGCGCAGCCGCTCGAGCACGCCGGCGGCGATGAGCAGATCCCCATCGGCGAATTCGGACATGGCGGCTCGGAAGCGCGGCTCGAAGCGCGCCCGGCGCTCCTCGACCAGCCTTCGTCCGTTCTCGGTAAGCGAGGTCAACACCACGCGCCGGTCCCGCGCGGAGCGCTCGCGCCGAACGAGACCCACTGTCGCGAGGCCTTCCAGCATCTCGGTCACGCTCGCCGGGCTTAGATCGGCGGCATCCGCGAGGTCGCGCACTGACATCGGGCTCTGGTCGCGAAGGCAGAACAGCAGGCTGTACTGCGCGTCGGTGACCTCGCCCGGGCGGTGGGTTTCGCGCCCGCGCAGCCGTCGCACCGCGGCCATCGCCCGTTTGAACGATCGCGCGACCTGCTCGGCAGCGTCGCCCTCCTGGCGCTCGCCCATTACGGTGCCAACCGTCGTTCGGCGATCATCGGTGCGCGCGCTCACGCGGCCAACGCCTCCCCCACGGTCTCGGTCTCGGGCTCGCCCTGCGCAACCTTGGCCGCGCGCGCGGCGCGCTCGGCGCGCAGCAGGATCACGCACGGGATGATGGCCAGCGCGGACAGGCAGGCCGAGGCCCAGAACGCGGTGCCGTAGGCGGCGGCCGCGCCGCTCGGCGTGTGCACGCCGATCAGGGCGCGCTGGAGGACGACGGCCAGCACCGCGGTGCCCATCGAGCCGCCCACCCGCTGGAGGACGTTGAGCTGGGGCGTCGCACTGGCCAGTTCGGAGCGCTCGAGCGAAGCGAACGCCGCGGCCATCGTGGGCATGAAACCGAACCCGATCCCCATGCCGCGGATGAACATCGCGACCGACAGCCAGACGATCGACGTGTGGGCGCCGATCAGCGCGAACGGAATCGTGGCCACCGTGCACAGCGTCACGCCGAACAGTGCGAGCGGCCCGCCGCCCATACGGTCGGTGAGCTTGCCGGCAAGGGGCATGATCAGCGCCGCGCCGAGTCCCTGGGGCGCGGTCAGGAGGCCCGTGTCGACCACGCTCTCGAGGCGGACGGTCTGCCAGTACAACGGCAGCAGGATCATTCCGCCGAACAGCGCAGCGCCCAAGCAGAACATGGCCAAGGAGGCCGACGAAAAGGTAGGCCGCCGGTACAGGCGCAGGTCGAGCAGAGGCTTGGGGATGCGCAGGGCGTGGACTGCGAAGGTCGCGATCAGCGCAACGCCGGCGATGACGGGGACGATCACCTTGACCGAGCTGAAGCCCCCGGTGACGCCTACCTCGGCGAGGCCGTAGGTGAGCAGCGGAAGGCCGGTCGCCATCAGCAACAGGCCCCTGACGTCGAGGCGATCGGCCGGGCCAGGCTTGACCGTCGGCAAGAACCGCATGGCGGCGATCACGGCCACCACGCCGATCGGGACGTTGACGTAGAAGATCCAGCGCCAGCTCATGTGCTGCACGATCAAGCCGCCGATCGTGGGTCCCAGGATCGGCGCGAGCATCGCCGGCACCGCGACCACGCTCATCACCCGCCCCATCCGCTGGGGTCCGGCTGCCTCGGCCATCATCAACTGGCCGACCGGCAGGATCATCCCGCCGCCCACGCCCTGGAGCACGCGGAAGACGATCAGCTCGGGCGTCGAGGTGGCCAGGCCGCACAGAGCGGAGCCCGCGGTGAACAGCACGAGCGAGACCAGGTACACCTGCTTGGCGCCGAACCGCCGCGCGGCCCAACCGGTGACCGGGATCACTGCGGCGAGCGACAGCATGTAGCCCGTCACCACCCACTGGATGTCCACGATCGACGCGTGCAGCTCGCGCGACAGCGTTTCCAGCGCGACGTTGACGATCGTCGTGTCGAGGATCGACATGATCGACCCGACCACGACCACCGCGCTGATGCGCCAGACGTAGGGGCTGATCTTGGCTGTGCCCGGAGAATCCATAGGCTCCGAAAGATTAGGGCCCGAACGATCTAATGTCAAGGGTCGCCTCCGCGGCACGCCACAGCCCAGGTGCCGTCGCCTCGCTCCCAGTGGACCGTGGGCCGTCTATCTTGCGGTGCAGTGACGAGATTCGCCGATCTGGGACTCGATCCCGACATCCTCGAGGCCGTCCACGACGTCGGCTACGAGACGCCTACCCCGATCCAGGAAGAGGCGGTCCCGCCGCTGCTGCACGGCCACGACGTCATTGGCCAGGCCCAGACCGGATCGGGCAAGACGGCAGCCTTCGGGCTGCCCATGCTGCAGTACGTCAACCCGGCGGAGCACGAGGTGCAGGGTCTCGTCCTAACCCCGACCCGCGAGCTTTGCATCCAGGTGACCCAGGCGCTGCGGGCGTACGGCCGGCGCAAGGGCGTCGATGTGGTGGCGGTGTTTGGAGGTGCCCCGATCCGCTCTCAGCAAGCCCAGCTCCGAGGCGGCGGTCACGTGGTGGTGGGCACCGTGGGTCGTGTCAAGGATCTGATCTCGCGCCATGCGCTGCTCCTGCACGGCTGCCGGTTCGTGGTTCTCGACGAGGCCGACGAGATGCTCGACCTCGGCTTCCTCGAGGACGTCGAGCGGATCCTGGCCCTGACTCCGTCGAGCCGCCAGACGGCGCTGTTCTCCGCCACGATGCCTCCGGAGATCAGGCGGCTGGCCGATCAGTACCTGTACGACCCGGTAACGGTGAAGGTGCAGGCCATGACGCTGACGGTCGAGACGGTTGAGCAGTTCAGCCTCGGGGTCCGGCCCCGCGAAAAGCCCGATCGGCTGGTGGCCGTCCTGGCCGCCGAGCGGCCCGAGCAGGCGATCGTGTTCGTGCGCACCAAGGCGCGCTGTGAGCAGCTCTACCGCACGCTTCGCGACCGGGGAATGAACGTCAAGGCGCTCCACGGCGACATGACCCAGGGTGCTCGCGACGGCGTGATGATCTCGTTCAAGGACGGCCGGCTGCCCCTGCTCGTTGCGACCGACGTGGCCGCTCGTGGGCTGGACATCTCCGGCGTCTCACACGTGATCAACTACGACATCCCCACATCGCCGGACGTGTACGTGCATCGAATCGGACGGACCGCCCGAGTGGGACGCAGCGGTCGCGCGATCACCTTCGCCGAGCCCCAGCAGCTTCGCGAGCTTCGGGCGATCGAGAACCACGCCGGCGTCACGCTCGCGCCCTGGGTGGAGGACGCCCACGTCGCGCCAACGGCGGTCAAGGCCAAACCGCGCCGGCACTCCAAGCCACACGATCGGGTCGACGGGGACGGACGCGGTCGCAAGCTGATCGCCTCAATAGGGCGGGCCGCCGGTCTGGAGCCGTCCGACATCATCCACGCGATCACCGCTGCCACCGGTCTGGACGGCGAGGCGGTGCGCAACGTCCGCGTGCTCGAGCGCTTCACCCTGCTCGAGGTGCCCGAGCAGGACGCCGAGCGCGTGGTCGACCGGGTCACCGGCACCGAGGTGTGCGGCCAGCCGGTAAAGCTGGAGCCGGCCGCCACCTGACGCTGTCAGGTTCCTGTCAACCCGCGTCGAGCTCGGCGCGACTCGTGCCCTCCCGATGTGTTTCGGGGGCGTACGAGGCGTCGGTTGTTAGGTACTGACCAAACGTATATCCTGGAGGTGTGGATTTGCGGTTCAAATCGCTCCTGCGCCGGCGCCCGTCCGGCCCGATGGCGGTCTCGTTCGCAGCCCTGTTCGTCGCGCTGGGCGGTGTCGGCTACGCCGCCACTCAGCTGCCGCCGAACAGCGTCGGCAGCGCGCAGCTGCAGAACGGCAGCGTCGGCAACTGGAAGCTCAAGTTCAATTCGGTCGGCGCTCGCAAGATCATCAACGGCTCGGTCGGTGCCAAGCAGGTGGACTCGAGCCAGGTGCAGCTGAGGGTCGGCTCAGCCTGTTCCACCGGCGCGATCAAGGCCATCGGGCTGTCGGGCAGCGTGACCTGCGCGCCGACGCTGCCGAACGAAGTCGGTACGACGGCCGCCGCCGTCAAGCTTGGTTCGGGCGCGACGCAGATCGCCGCCGAGTCGCTCCCCGCGGGCTCGTCGTACCTGGTCCTGGCCTATCCCCACGCCATGATCAGCGGCACCTTCGGAGCGCAGCAGGTCGAGGTCGACTGCACGTTGTCGGTGCCGACCGGCACCGGGTCGACACCGACGAGCACGACCAAGAGCCTCGTGGTGGACCTCCAGCCCGGCGGTCACGCCCAGGCGGGAACGATTCCGCTCGTGCTCCCGGTCCGATCGGCGAGCAGCGCCCAGACAGCCAGCGTCAGCTGCGGTGAGACGGCGACGCCAGCCACGCCGGCCCCCACCGTGGCTGTGGACAGCACTCTCAACGCGCTTCAAACCGCCGCCAGCAGCTGACCGGTAGGGAATTGGCCGGCCTCGCGAGGGCGCGAGGCCGGCCGGGGGTCGCGGGCGAGGGCTTCGCCGCCACCCGCCGCGACGCCAGCGACCCGGCGCCCCCGGTGACCGTCAGCGCCACCATCAACGCGCTGCAGACTGCGGCCAACAACCGACCGCCAGTACGCTGGACGCTATGTCAAATGCGCGAATGAACACCAGCCTAGGCGTTATCGACCTCGAGCTCTTCGACGACGACGCGCCCGCCACCGTTGCCAACTTCCGCAAGCTGGCCGGCGATCGCTTCTACGACGGGATCATCTTCCACCGCGTGATCTCCGGCTTCATGATCCAGGGCGGCTGCCCCCAGGGCACGGGGACCGGCGGCCCCGGCTACACGTTCGCGGACGAGATCAACTCGCACAAGGTCGAGCGCGGCGCGCTGGCGATGGCGAACGCGGGACCAAACACCAACGGTTCGCAGTTCTTCATCGTCACCGCGGGGGCGACGCCTTGGCTTGACGGCAAGCACACGGTGTTCGGCAAGGTGAGCAATGGGATGGACACGGTCGACAAGATCGAATCCGTCCCGACCGGCGCGGGCGACCGGCCGGTCGATCCACCCGTGATCGAATCGGTCGACCTGAGCGATTAGCCCGCCTACCGTCCCGTCCGCTGGATCCGCCTACGGCGGTGAGGTTCCAGTCAGCGCGCGGCCGAGGGCGCAGTGGACGGCAATCCGGCGCCGGGGGACGTGGCCATCGTCCCTTAGCGGCTGACGCACGCCGGGACGTCCAGCGTCCGCCATGCGTCGTCGCCGTCGGCCTCGACCGGGGCGAGCCTGTGCTGGAGCGTCTTGATCGCAGGCAGGGGATCGGCTCCCCGGTCGAGGTCGCGGACCGTAGCGGTGAGGATCGCTGCCTCTCGCCGGAGCGCCTCGACTGCCGCCGAATACGCGCCGGCGTGCTCGTTCGGCGGTCGCAGCGTCCTGAACTGGGCGACCTCCGTGTCGAGCACGTCACTGCCGCGGCGCAGGAACGTGGCGGTCCCGGCGGGAACGGCGGGAGGCTTGATGCGCGCGCCCGCATCGATCGCCCGAGCGCAGACGCTTGCGGCCTGCGCTCGGAGCTGGCCCACGGACTCGGATGCTCGGCCGCAGCCGGACACAATGAGCGTCGCGCTGACGACCAGCGCCGCGACGCCCATGACCCTCGCGATGCCGGCGCGCGAGGTCAACGCAGCGGCACGCCGAGCAGTCGCTCGAGCGCTCGGATCGTCTCATCGGCGGCTCGGTGGTGAACCGTCGCCATGCCGAGCTCGGCGGCAGGGGAGAGGTTGAAGGGGAGGTCGTCAACGAACACGCACGCCTCGGGCTCCAGGCCGATCCGCTTGGCGCCCAGGCGATAGATCTCGGGGGCCGGCTTGCGGATGCCGACCTCGCCCGAGATCACCACGCCGTCGAACAGCTCGGCCAGGACCTCCCGCGGATAGCGCCCGGTCCCCCACGAGTTGGAGACCAGCCCGGTGCGCACGCCCGCGGCCCGAGCGCGGCGCACGGCCTCGAGCATCCGGTCGTCCGGGGCCGAGCCGGCGAACAGCCGATCGACCAACCCCGGCGCCTGGACACCGAGGTGGGGCGCGAACTGAACCTCGAAATCCTCCTCGGTTAGCACGCCCGTTTCGAACGCGATCAGCAGGTCGCGGCACGCCGCGTCCTCGCGAAAGATCCGGCCGACGGCGTCGGGCTCGAGCCCCTCGAGTTCGCAGAAAGCCTGGAACGAGACGAACACGTCGCCGGTCAAGACGCCGCCCCAGTCGACCAGCAGGCCGCGATAGCCCCCGTTCTCAGAAGCCATCACGAGTCACCGCCAGGGCGCGCTCCGCGATCTCGACCACGCCGTCGCCGAACGACCTGAGGTACGGGTCGTCGACCGACCCGGCCAGAGCCCGCTTGTAGTTGCCCTCCATGAACACCACCGCCTTCCAGAGCGCGAGTGTCACATACCAGTCGAGCGCCTGGACCGAGCGCCCGGAGCGCTCCTCGTAGAGGGCGGTCAGCTCAGCACGGGTCGGGAAGCCCGGCCTGAGCGTGACGTTGTGCGCGTTGAACTTGCCAAGCGCATCGCCCGGCTGCGTCCACTGCATGAGCATGTAGCCGACATCCGCGAGCGGGTCGCCGATCGTCGCCATCTCCCAGTCGAAGATCGCCACCAGCCGCGCCGGCGCATCGGCGGCGAACATCGTGTTGCCCAGCCTGAAGTCGCCATGGACGATGGTCGCCGGCGGCGAGGACGGCATGTTGGCGGCCAACCACCGGCCGACCTCCTCGATCTGGGGCAGCTCGCGGGTGCGGTTGTGCTGCCACAGCCCGGTGAACCGGCGCAGCTGACGCTCGAGATACCCGGTGGGCTTGCCGAAGCCCTCGAGCCCGATGCGCGCCCAGTCGATTCCATGCAGCTCGACCAGGGCCTCGATCAGCTGGCCGGCTATTCGGCGCCGCTGCCCGGGGGTATCCAGCGCGGCGGGGATCGCGTCCGTGATCACTTCTCCGGCGACGCGCTCCATGACGTAGAAGGGCGTGCCGATAACCGACGCGTCGTCGCACACCGCCAGCACCTTGGGCACCCGCACCGGCGTCGACTCCAGCGCGCGCAACAGCCGGGCCTCGCGCAGGACATCGTGCGCGCTCGGCGGCAGGGGACCACGCGGCGGGCGGCGGAGCACCACGCCGGTCGACAGAAGGAAGGTCGCGTTCGAGTGGCCTTCGCCGATCGGGGTCGCGCCCAGGTCGTCCGGGGCGTCAAGCCCCTGCGCGGCCAGGAACAGCCTCAGCGGCTCGAGCACGATCAGCGGCTCGCGCGCGTTGGCGGATGCCTCGGCGTGGGTGCGAACGATGTCGTCGGGGGCGAGCGTGAGGCTCATCGAGCCTCGCAGGGTACCGGCGGCGGTCCGCCTTCAGCGGGCCGTCTCGGCGCAAATCGGCGAACTGCCGCGGCTACTCTGAACCTCAGAGCGATGCCCGAGTTGCCCGAAGTCGAGATCACCGCGCGCCTGATCGATGCCGCTGTCGCCGGCGGCGAGATCGAGTCCGCGCTGGCGCCCGGGATCAACGCGCTCAAGACCTTCGATCCTCCCCTCACTGCCTTGGGCGGGCGGCGCTTTCAGCACGTGGGGCGGCGAGGCAAGCTGTTCGTGATCGAGCTCGACGGGGATCTGGCCGTCGAAGTTCATCTCATGTCGGCCGGCCGCCTTCAGCTGTTCGACTCACGCGCGTCGCTGCGAGACCGGACCTCGCGCCTCTTGGTGCGCCTCACCGACGGTCGCGAGCTGCGGCTGCGCGAGTTTGGCACCCGACAACGAGCCTGGGTCAAGCTGCTGCGCCGCGATGAGGTCGGCCGCGAGGAGACCATCGCCGCGCTCGGGCCCGAGGCGTGGCCTGACCCGCCGCCGTTCGGCGAGCTGCTCGATCACCCTCGGCCGCTCTATGCGCTGCTTCGCGACCAGCAGGTGATCGCGGGCATCGGCCGATCGTGGGTCGACCAGATCCTCCACGCGGCGATGATCTCGCCCTTCAAGCGGGGCAACGATCTCGACGAGGACGAGGCCCGGCGACTACGCGAGACCACGATCCGCGTGCTGGGCGACGCGATTGCCCACTACGAGCAGACCTTGTCGCTGCCGATTCCCGACAAGCTGCCGATGCCGCTCACAGTCCACCGGCGCAACGGCGAGCCCTGCCCGCGCTGCGGCGACCGCCTCGAGGCCGTGTTCTACGAGGACTACGTGATGTGCTACTGCCCGACCTGCCAGACCGAGGGCAAGCTCCTGAAGGACCGGCGGCTGTCGCGGCTACTGAAGTAGAGCTTCGCCCCGCCGCCGGCCTCAACCCTCGACAAAAGAATTGCCCAAGCCTCGCCGGGGAATGGGAGGATCGGCCCAGCCGGTAGGGCCGGGACCGGTTTCGGTCAATCTGAGGTTAGGAGGCATTCGTGGGTGCAGGTAAGGCTGCCCATGCCGCTGTGGCAAGGCATGGGAAGAAGCGGGCAGTCGAGGTGACTGCGGTGCTGGTCGTACTGGCCAGCTTGCTCGCGGTCGGCTCGGGCGCCTTTGCGGCAGGTAAACCCGCCGGAGGGAGCGTCAGGATGTTCGGGATGCCGAGAGGGGCGGGCGGCAGCTTCATGTTCACCGGCGCGATCGGCGACTACGGGGCCACCCAGCGGATGAACGCCAACGGGTCGCCAAATCCCAATGGCGACTTCGTCAAGTTCACCCTCAAGCGCGGCACGTTCGTGGCTGACGCGACTGGGTTTTTCAACGCGCTCAACCACGCGAACTTCGCGTTCGACAAGACGACCTGCTCGGTCGCAGGCGGCGCCAGCGGCCCCGCCACGCTGTCCGGCGGCACCGGTCAATACGCGCACATCAGCGGCACGTTGAAGATCACTGCTGCGTTCGCCCAAGTCGGACCGCGGCTCAAGAACGGCAAGTGCAACCCGAGTCAGAACGCCAAGCCGTTGGCGCAGTTCAACGTGGTCACCGGCAGCGGCCACGTGAGCTTCGGCTAGGAGCCTGTTCTTCGGCTGCGCCAGCGCGCCCCAGCTTTTGCGTCGCCGGCCGGACGACCCGGCTGTCGGCGCGCTGGTGCCGGCCGCTTCCCACGGCACGGGCGGCTACGATCCCGGAGTGCTCGAGCCCGGTGATCAGGCCCCCGACTTCACTCTCCCCGACCAGCACGGCAACCCCGTGACGCTGTCGGAGCTGCGCGGACAGACGGTCGTTCTCTACTTCTACCCCAAGGCCGACACCCCCGGCTGCACCGCCCAGGCCTGCGGCGTGCGCGACCACCGTGCCGACTACCAGAGCGCCGACGCGGTCGTTCTCGGGGTGTCACCCGACCCGGTCAAGCCGATCGCCAAGTTCGACGAGAAGTACGGGCTGGGCTTCCCGTTGCTCTCCGACGAGGACCATTCGGTGGCAGAGGCCTACGGAGTGTGGGTCGAGAAGAACCGCTACGGCCGGATCTACATGGGCAACGACCGGAGCACATTCGTGCTCGGGCCGGACGGCAGGATCCGCGAGGTGTTTCGAAGCGTCAAGCCCGCCGAGCACGACGAACTGGTGCTGGGCGCGCTGACGCAGGACTGAGCGCAGCTACTGCAGGCCCTCGCGGGCCTCGCGCACGAGCGTGACGGCATCGGGGAAGATGTGGGCCATCACCGTGCGAAGCTGCTCGGCCTGCTGCTCGGTCGTCCCCTGGATGTTGACGCGATTCATCGCCGCCACCGTCAGGTCGACCGCGAGCTTGATCGCGTTGTCCGCCCAGGCCAGGCGCTGAGCGCCCTGCATCTGCTCGGCGAACTCGCCCAGACGGCGCTGCAACTCATCGGGATCGCCGAATAGGCCTCCGAATCCACTTCCTTCCATGTCGCCAATGGTAGCCGCCCGGCTCCGGCGCGGTCCTCGTGGCCCTCTTCGCAAATACGACGACATTCGAGACGCCCCTGGCGGCGCCTGCGCGGGCTTGCGCCCCGCTCGGCATCCGGCCTCGCCTTGGGCCGCGCCCGCGTTCATCCGGACCGTCCTCGCTCGCTCGCGTACCTTCCAGGTACGCCACGCTCACTGCGTCCTTGACAGGCATCCACCAGTGACGCTCTCGGTATCGCCGTATCTACGAAGACGACCACTTAGACTGGCGTGCCATGACACCCGAGCAGCGGGTCGAATACGAAAGCCGAGCGCGGATGCGCCAGGCGGCGATCGCGGCGGCGGCCGGAATCCTGCTGATGGCGGCGGTGCTGGTCCAGATCGGCGGGCCGCACGTCAACGTGAACGAGAAGACGCTCGGGCTGATCACCGAACACAAGCGTTTCACGCGCGATCTCATCGGCTCGTTCGTCGCGGCGGCCAGCCTGTTGGCCCTCGGCTGGACGCTCCACTGGCTGTGGGGCGCCGCCCGGGCGCGCGCTTCCAACATCAGGCCGCCGTTCATGGGATGGATCGCCGCCGCCGGAGCGGTGATCCAGGCGATCAGCGTGGTCCTCTACGCCGTGTTCTTCGGGAATGCGGCCTCGGATTTCGTGAGCCACGGAAGCCAGACCTGGCCGGAGGCCAACGCGCTCCTCAGCAAGGGCCCGCTGGTGGCCGCGCAGATCGGCAACTACCTCGGCTTGCTCCTCCTCGCGGTGGGCTTCACGCTCACCTCTCTGAACGCGATGAGGGTCGGACTGCTCACCCGCTTCCTCGGCTATCTCGGGATCATCGCGGCGGTACTGACGATCATCCCGCTGGTCCCGATCCCGGTCGTCGAGGCGTACTGGCTGCTGGCGCTAGCCTACCTGCTGAGCGGGCGCTGGCCCAACGCGGTGCCGCCGGCCTGGAGTAGCGGCCGGGCCGAGCCGTGGCCGAGCAGCCAGGAGCTGCGAGCGGCCCGGGGACAGGCTCCGGCTCGCGGCGGCCGAGGCAAGCGCGCCCCCGAGGCGGCGCCCCAGGCCGTTGGTGCGCCCACGCCGGCGCCGGGAAGCACGCGCTCGACGACCCCGAAGCGCAAGCGCAAGCGGCGCAAGTAGTTACTGGGCCGCCTTCGGCGGCGTCCGTGGGACCGTGTTCCCCGTCCGGACAGTTGCGTCGGACCCTCCGCACGCTCGGAGCGAGGCGGCGAGGCCCGCCCGGCGTCACTCGCCGCAGCCCCGCGGCACCGCCCGAACGAGCGCGGTGACGCTTCGGGGGGCGTGCCGCCGAAGCGACCCCTCCTACATCCGTCCAGTGGGCTAAGGCCGGCTCCGCCGGATGCCGATGGTGGCATAGCTGTCCCGGCTCCTGTCCACGCCGGGAGCCGGGACAGGTTGCTCGCCAGGTATCTGGAAGAGCGAATCACCCGGCTTCCGGATCGGTGTTGGGCCACTCGCCTGGGGCGCAGGACCGGCATGGCAGCCGCAGGGGGCACGAAACCGGTGACCGTCGATTGGCCGAACGCCGTTCGACGGTCACCGTTCATCGTGGATTCCCGACCGTTCGCCGCCATGGAGCCCCGCTCAACGATCGCTCCCTTGAGGAGCCTGAGCGACGTGGGCAAGTTATCGCGCCGACTGTCAACCCCTCAGTAGGAGGAATAGATGGAAGCCGCAGACATCGGGGCGCGTGAAGCCGACGTGGCGCCGGCGCCGCACGACCCCACCGGTGGCCGCCTGGCGGGCTGGACACCCGCCGATCCGGGACCGTTGGGTCTCGCCGCCTTCGCGGGCACCACGTTCATGCTCAGCCTGATCAACGCCGGCCTGGTCGGCACCCACGCCGTGCCCGGCGGAGGTCTCCTACCCATGGTGGCGGCACTCGCATTGGCATATGGCGGGATCGCCCAGTTCACCGCGGGTGTGTGGGAGTTCCGTACCGGCAACACGTTCGGGGCGGTGGCGTTCTGCTCCTACGGAATGTTCTGGGTCTCGTTCTTCTTCATCGTCCAGTCGGTCGGCAAGAACGTGCCGACCGAGGTGTTCAGCGGCCTCGGGCTGTACCTGTGGACATGGGGGATCTTCACCGCCTACATGTTCATCGCGTCGCTGCGGACCACCGC
>JAFAZZ010000405.1 GCA_019239375.1 Solirubrobacterales bacterium
TACGAGCTTCTGGTCGTCGGCGATCACCACCCGGAGCTCGGTCATACGGTGACCTTGGCCGGCTCCTCGGTCGCCGTGCCCGCCTCCTGGCGAACGGGGAGGCGGGCGACGACTGCCCATCCACCGTCGGGCCCACGCCCCGCCGACAGCTCCCCACCGGCCATCGCCACGCGCTCGCGCATTCCCTGGAGTCCCTGACCGGCCCCGCTCGAGGCGAGCGGATGGCGGATCCGAGAATGACCATCGTCGACCACCTCGATGCGGACGGCCGCATCGTCGTAGGCCACGAGCACCTGGGTACTTGCACCCCCGGCGTGCTTGAGCGCGTTGGTGAGCCCCTCCTGGACGATGCGGTAGGCAGCGAGGTCTACGTCGCTCGGCAGTTGCCGTGCCGTGCCCGTGATCCGCACCTCGGTGGGGAGCCCAGCCTGACGGGCCTGGGCGACGAGATCCCCGATGCGGCTGATGCCGCCCAGGCTCGACGTGTCCTCGGTTGTTAGGAAGCCGAGCAGACGGCCCAGGTCAGCCATCGTGTAACGCCCCGTCATGGCGATCGCCTCGAGGGCCTCTGCGGCGGCATCCGGCGCTGCGTCCAAAACGCTTCGGGCTGCGCCCGCCTGAACGACCATGACGCTGAGCGAATGAGCCGCCACGTCGTGCAGCTCGCGGGCTATCCGCGCGCGCTCTACGCCTACCGCGAGGTGCTCGCGCTGCGCCCGCTCGTGCGCGAGCGCCAGCGCCCGGTCCTCGAGCTCCGCGTGCAGGCGGCGGCGCGCCCGAAGCATGCGCCCTACTGCGTAGGGCGCGGTGGCGAAGGCGAGCTCCCACAACCACTCGCTGGGCGCGGTCCCCTTCTCGCCGAGCAGGTCCACGTAGACGATCGTCATCGAGGCAAGCAGTAGTCCCAGCGCTACTGGTCCCTCTCGGCGGCCGGCGTGCGCGCCCGCGCTGTACCCCACGAGGACGACCGCAGCCCACCCCACGCCGGTCCGGCCGAGGCCGCCGCCGGTCGCTCGATCGAATACGACCGTCGCCAGCACGAGCCCTGCGGCGGCCACCGGCGCCGGGCGGCGCACTGCGATCGCGGCGGCCACGAGCACGACTTCGATCGCCGTGGATGTACCGTGTAACGCCCCGCGGGCGCCCAACACAGCGGCTTCCCCGACGATCAACAGCGCCACCGCGACGAGGGTGTCGACCGCCACGGGGTACACGGCAATCAAACGGCGCGAGCGATCAACCACCGCTGGCCTCCACCGGGAGGCGGGCAATCAGGGTGTAGCCGCCCGACTTCGCGCGATCGGTGGCCAGCGCACCGCCGTAGAGCGCGACCCGCTCGCGAATCGCGACCCAGTGCTCGTTGAGCGCCGGAAGTGCTCCGTCGCGGCCGGCTCCGGACACCTCGAGCCGCAGGTCCCGGTCCGCGTAGGTCACGGTGACCCGGATCGAGCCGTCGCGCTGCTCGCGAGCGTTGCGCAGCGCCTCCTGGACGATCCTGTAGGCCGAGACGTCGACGCCCGTGGGCAGCGGGCGGCGATCCCCCTCGACGGCCAAGGCGACATCCAGGCCCGAGCCCCGAGCACTATCGACCAGGCGGTCAACCTCGGCCAGCGAGGGCTGCGGCGCCAGTGCCTGACCGGCATCGGTTCGTAGGACGCCGAGCAGGCGACGCATCTCCGCCAGCGCGTCACGTCCGTCGTGTTCCATCTGACGCAACGCCTCTTCAACCGCGCACCGCTCACCGCCGAAGGCGCCGCGCGCGGTGTCGGCCCTGCTCACCATCGACCCGATGCCGCGGGTCACCACGTCGTTGATCTGAACGGCGAGCCGGCCGCGTTCCTGGAGGACGGCAAGCCGGGCCCGCTCCTCCCGTTCGCGCTCGAGCTGGGCGGTGCGGGCGCGCAGCTCATCGGTGAGCCGTCGGTGGGAGCTGAGCGCGCGTCCGGCCAGCCAGGGAAAGCCGAGGAGCAAGATACCGGCCGGCACGAGACCGGCGGAGAGCCCGGAGATCAGGAGCTGGTCGGCCACGTAGCCCAACAACAGAACGCCAGCGGCGACAATTGATCCGCGCCCCGGCAGGTGGGCGCCGAGCGAGTAGGCCACGAGGACCCCGGCAAACGACACGACGTCCGAGTCCTGGCCGCCGACGATCAGCGTCCGCGCCAACAGCGCGGCCACGAACAGGCCGGTCATCACCCAAGGCGCGCGGCGCCGGGCCAGTAGCGAGAGACCGCCGAGCGCCACCAGGATCAGCGTCCCCGGGTCGGTGACGCCACGGACGATGACCTCGGCCTCGGCACCTACGGCGAGCGCGAGCGCCAGCGCTGCATCCTGGGCGTTCGCGGGCACGTCCCGGAGGCGGTCCCACACCGCGCTTGAGCCCGCGCTGTGCGCGGCAATCGGCCACATACGCACACGCTAACCCAGGGGCAGAGCCCGCACATCGATCCGCGGGCTGAGTGCGCGTCATCCTCGGGGGTGATCCGCCCGGATCCCAAGATCCGCCGGTTGAGTGCCACCGGATCGCCGCCGCGGCCGATGTGCAAACGGCGCCGCCGGCAGAAGCTGTCCCCCTCGCACAAACACCGGCGACCCGGCTCAGATCGGGCGCCGCCAGCAAAGGGGGCCACCATGGCACATGCAGGACAGATTCTCGAGAACCCAGTCACCGGCGAGCGGATCACCTTCCGTGAGACTGCCGCCGACACCAGCGGCGAGCTGCTGGCGATCGACCTCATCCTCGCCCCCGACGGCCACGTGCCAGGCGCCCACGTGCATCCGTCTCAGGAGGAGCGCTTCGAGGTCCTCTCGGGAACGATGAAGTTCCGCCTCGGCCGAAAGAAGATCATCGCGAACGCCGGTGACGTCGTGGTCGTTCCGGCGGGATCGGTGCACAAGTTCGCCAATGCCGGTGAGGAGCCCGCGCACGTCCGGGTGGAAGTTCGCCCCGCTCTCAAGATGGAGCAGCTGTTCGAGACCACGGTCGCCCTCGCACACGACGGGAGGACCAACGCAAACGGCATGCCCAAGCCGCTCGATCTCGCGCTGTTCGTGCGCGAATACGAGGACGAGGTTCGCGCCGCCTTCCCGCCCTCGGCCATCGTCAAGGCAGCGATGGCGCCACTCGCCTGGATGGCGAGGCATCGCGGTCTCGCCGAGCGCTACATCGGCCCAGGTCTCCAGCCTGCGACGGCGGTGTGATCGAGGCCGGCCGCCCAGCAAACCCCTACTACATCCCGCGAAAGGAACTGACCATGCAAAAACTCAGCTCAATCTCAGACAAGCTCGGGGGCCGCGCGGCGATCCTCGCCGGCGCCGCGTTCGCCGCCGGCGGCGTTACGCAGATCGTGCACTCCCAGCGCGATACGGGCAACCAGGTGGTTGGTCTCGCCGGCTACCTGGCGCTGTCGTTCTTCGTCGTCGCGCTCGTGAGCGTCGCGCCCAGCTTCCTCGCGCTCGCGCGCAGGGCACGGTCGGACGCCGCCAGGAAGGCGGCTCTGGCAGCCGCGGCAGGCACGGCCATCCTCGGCCTGACCTCGATCACTTCGATCGTCAACGGCCACGACCTCGGCGTGTTCAATGTTGTCGCGCCGCTCACCAACGCTGGATGGCTCTTCGGTTCGATCATCCTAGGCGTGTCGCTCAAGCGCGCCGGCACGGTCCGCACCGCCCTCGCCCTCGGTCTACCGATCGCCTGGGTCGCGACGATCCCGCTGGCCACCATCGGCGGTGGCGTCATCGCCGGCGCCTACTACCTCGCCCTTGGCTACCTCCTGGTCAACCAGGCGGTCGAGCCGACCGCCCCCGCGGCCGCGCAGCCGGCCAACGCGTAGCGCCTAAAAATCACCCGAGGCCGAGACGGCCCGCGCCCACGACGGCGCGGGCCGTCGGCACGTCTTCCGAGGGCATCATCGCCACTAACCAGGCCGCACTCCGCAACCCGTCGCGATGCTCGCCTCCGCATCCGTGCCTCGCCGCCGCGGCCTCCCCCGCCACATCGGCGCGACGTCGAGCGAAGCGAGGCCAACTCGTGTGCCTGACGCGCCACTTGGCGGCCGGCTCGCGGCCGTTGGCGTACCAGGATCCTCCGGTGTGCCTGACGCGCCAACCCCCGCGCTACGGGTGGGGAGTGGCGCACCATGCACACGGGGCGCAACTTCAGGAGACCCCCTTCTTGTGCAGACCGTCCGTCGCCGCAGTCGTCTCAGGCGAGGGGCTCGCCGAGCACGATGCCCTGCGGCGTGATTTTGAACTCCCGGACGTCGGGCTCGTGGCCGCTTGCGCGGGTCTTGAGCACCGTCACGACACGCCGCAGTTGCGCATCTCGAGGCACGAACTGCAGCAGGATTACGTTGTCGGAGAGATGGGAGATGCCGTCGTCGGAGACTTGGCTGACGCCGAACAGGGCAGGTACTTCCTGGCTCATCATCACGCTGATCTGTTGGTTAGCGCACCGCTGGAGCAGTGAGTAGAGATATTCGCGAAAGCGCAAGTCGTCCACAGCGGCGCGCCGCAGGTCCCCGAGGCTGTCGATGAATACCCGCCGCGCGCCGGTCCGCTCGAGCACCTCGAGGAGATCGTAGAACCATTCGTCCAGGTAGAGGTCCACGGGTGAGCGATACATCAGCTCGATCGATTCGTCGGCCCGTGACCAGCCAAAGCCCGCGACGATCCGATCGAGTTGGGTGGGGTTTTCCTGGAGGGTCGCGATGATCCCAGCCTGCCCCGCGGCAGCGCCGTTGAAGATGAAATGCAGCCCCATGAGCGTTTTTCCCGACCCGGACGGCCCGGCCACCAGAGTGGACGCGCCTGGCCAGTAGCCATCGGCGAGCATCTGGTCGATCGCGGGGATGCCCGAGGACACGCGGCTAGGCTGCAACTCATACCTCTCGAAGGGGAGGCTTTCCGCGAGCCTTGGAAATACGTGCAACCCATCGTCGGCGATCCTGTAGGCGTGCTCGCCTGACATGAATCCTGTGCCCCGCAGCTTGAGGATCTCGAGGTGGCGGATCGCGCGTTCGGCCTCGCGGCGTGTGGTGAGCGAGATGATTCCGTCGGCGACCGCGAATTCCGGTGCCGTTGCCATTTCTTCCCGACCGTACTCGCCGACCCAGAACGCGGTCGTCGGGAGGGCCGTGAGGATGCCGGCGAGCTCATGCAGAAAGTGCCGGAAGGCTTGCAGGCTCGTGGCGTAGGCGGAAAGTGCCTTGAAGCTGTCGATTGCCATCACGCCCGGGCGGCGCTCTGCCATCAGCGCGCGAACGTGGCCGAGAACATCCTCGAGGCCGCCATCGTTGAGCGTCTGGCCGAGGTCGTCGAAGAACACACTCGTGCCGATCGCCTCGGCATCGAAGAAGTCAAGGCGCTGCCCGTAGCGCAAGACCTTCTCGAGCGGTTCTGAGACCGTTGAGAGATACATGCCCGGCCGCTGCGCGGACGCATTGTGGAACATGAACTGCTCCGCCAGGATCGTCTTGCCGCTGCCCGGGAGGCCGATGATCATGTTGAGCGCGTTCGCGGGCAGGCCCCCGCCGAGGACCGCGTCCAGGTATCGGTCGCCGCTCGAGAAGCGCTCACTCATCGACTACGGCGGGGATGCGCGCGTTAGCGCGGTGTGGCCGAGTAGGTCGTTGACCGTCGAAACCAGTTGCGCGGGCTCGAGTGGCTTTTTGAGGAAGGCGTCGGCGCCCGCGGCCAGCGCTTGCTCGCGGAGGTCCAAGCTCGAGATGCACAGCAGGGGAGTGCCGCGCCGCTGCTTCAGTCGTTCGCACAGCTCCCGGCCGAC
>JAFAZZ010000001.1 GCA_019239375.1 Solirubrobacterales bacterium
GTTCGACGGGTGACCACCCGCGACTCCGCCGGTGTCGCGCGCGTACTGAAAGCGGTGCGATTCGAGGCGTACACCGGTGCGATCGGAGTTGCGGTCGACCTTCCATGACCGGCCGAAGAACTGCTGCATGTCGGCATCGGTGAGGTAATCCGGGGTAGCCTGCGGGCCGCGCATCGCTTCGATCTCCCATTCGCGGTCGTAGTGCGGCCGCGCCGTCTCCTTGAACCGCCGGGGTTGCCCGTTCCCGCCGGCCGGCCCGAGCGGCAGGCGATCGCCCATCCGCAGCGCCCTGCCCTCGAAGCCGCCGAGGCCCCCCATCGTATACGTGGCGCGCGAGCCGAACAGCTGCGGCACGTCGATGCCGCCGGACACCGCGACGTAGCACCGAAAGCCCGGGCCGGGCGAGATAGCGATGGTGAGCTCGGAGCCGGCCGATGCTCTGTGACTCTCCCATTGCGCCACCGGCTCGCCGTCCACAGTGGTGTCGGCCGACGCCCCGCAGATCGCCACCGTGGCATCGGTCTCGAAGCGGGCGCTGAACCCGCCCAGGGTCACCTCGAGCCCAGCCGCGTTCTGGGGGTTCCCGACCAGCAGATTGCCCGCCCGTAACGCGAAGAAATCCATTGCCCCCGACGGGAAGAAGCCCTGACGGAGCATCCCGGGGCGGCCGGGGTAATCCTGGACGGTCGCCTGCACTCCCGGTTCACGGATCTCGATCGTCGCTCGTCCTCTCACGGCACCGGCGTGTTGGCCGCTGCCTCCTCACGACGCTGACGCCACTTCTCCGCCTCGTCGCGCACCTCCTCGCGCAGCTCGAGGTACGCACCGACGTCGAACGGCTGCTCCTCGATCCGGTACCGGTAGCGGTTGGCCCGCACGTCCTCCCACGTCGAGAGCAACTCGTCCTCGCTGACCCGCTCGAACGTGACCCGGTCGCCGGGACGCAGCAGCAGTGGGTGCTCGCGGAAGACCTCGTTGCGGGCCTGAAGGTCATAGACCGGCAGGCTCCGGCCGAACAGCTGGTAACCGCCGGCCGACTCCACCGGGTAGATCGCGTAGCACGGCCCACCCAGGCCTACGGCGCCCTCCGCTGTCCACGTCCGGGTCGGGTTGTACTTCGGCACCACGACCGTGTGCCGTGGATCGATCGGGAACATGAAGGGCAGGCCTGGGAAGAACCCGATGAATCCGGTCCAGTGTTCGGTGGCCAGCACCGCCTCGTAGAACGCCTCGCGGTCTGAGAAGCCGTTGTAGCGGACGATGTAATCGATGTTGTTGGCGCCCTCGCAGTTCGGTGCGTCCTTACGAATGCTCCGCATATACCGCTCGACCGCGGCGCGCGATTCCGACTCGTCAAAGGCGATCGGCAGCGTGATCACGCGACTGGGGATCTCGATCTCCTGCTGGGCGGGGATGCTCTCATGGACCTTCGAGAGGTGTGCCAGGAGGTCGTTTGTCGAGAGCTTCAGGGGGTCGTAGCGGACGAGCATCGAGCGGAATCCAGGCGCGGTCTCGATCACCCCGTCCGGCCCTTCGGCGGACACGGCCGTGTCCACGGCGAGCACGAAGAAGTTCAGCGTGAGGTCCAGCTCCATCTCGCCGTACTCGACCAGCACGGCGCGGTCGCCCGCCTGCCGATAGGTGACGGCCGGATGGCCGCCGCGCGGCTCCAGTCGCTCCAGAACCGGCGAGCTGAGCCCGCTCACGGAACCTTCGCTCCTGCCTGGGTCTCGCGCTCCACGATCTCGCGCAGGGCCAGGATTTCCACGCCCGCCTCGTCCAGACGCCGGTGGACCGCCCTCGCCACCTCAACCGCGTTCGGCGCGTCGCCGTGGACACACACGCTCCGCGCCGCCACGACCAGGTCGCTGCCGTCGGCCGCATCGATCCGCCCCTCTTCCGCGACCCGCTGCGCCCGGGCCGCGACCTTGTCCGGGTCCCACGCCTGCTTGACCGCCTCGATGATGAGGCTCCCGTCGGGGTTGTAGTTGAGGTCCGGGAACGCCTCGGTCACGAGCCGCACTCCGTGCTGCTCGACGGCCTCCTTCGTCTGGTCGGTGAGGAGCAGCAACAGAAGGCTCCTATCCACCTCGGCCGTCGCCTGGGCCACTGCGGTTGCAAGGTCCGGATCTGCCGAGCACATGGCGTACAGGGCGCCGTGCGGCTTGACGTGCCCAAGCACCCCGCCCTCCGCGTCAACGAAGGCCTTGATCGCCCCGACCTGGTACAGGACGTAGTCCCGGAGGTCACTTGCCGCGATCGCCATCCGCCGGCGCCCGAAGCCAAGCAGGTCGGGCAGCGCCACGTGTGCCCCCAGCTGCAGCCCGTGTTCGACGGCGGCGTGGACGGTCCGGCGAATCGTGCCGGGATCGCCGGCGTGAAAGCCGCAGGCGATGCTCGCCGAAGAGATGAACGGCATCATGCCGGCGTCGTCCCCCAGCTGCCAGCGGCCAAAGCTCTCCCCCATATCGACGTTGACATCAAGCGTGGCGCTCAATGACATGCTCTGAAATCTACCCGTCATCGTCTCGCTGAACACCCCAGTCGTGCCAGCGCCACGATCCTGATCGGTAATCGCTTGGGGCTCCGCCGCAGACTCAGCACCGCCGTGAGCACGGCGGCCGGCGATCCTGACGCCCGTTGGCCGCGCGCCCGGGCGCTTCGTCCCCATCCATCGAGCCCCAGTGCCGGGACGCTGAAGCGCTCGTTCAGTTCGGCGTTGAAGGAAGCCGTCGCCCTCCCCCACGTGCCGTGGACGTACAGCTCGCTGTAGCCGTGGAATAGAAGACGTCGGTGCCCATCCCTGCCGCTGTTGCCTGGTGGACTCGGCGCCGGAGTTGATCGGAAGTCAAGCTTGCCGAGCATCGGATGAGCGAGTGCCCTCCAGCAGGCGCTCACCTGCAGCGGTCTGACCTCGGCGAGCGGCGCGTTTCCAGACCCAATGGAATAGGCGCTGCCCGGCGCGCGTCTATGACAGTAGCGAGCTCGCGAGGTCAATTCACCAACAAGGGAGCTAGTCATGAAGCAGGAGTGTGCAGAGCGTACGAAGTCGATCACCGCCACGGCGGTCCTTGCCGCGATTCTCGTCAGCGGTGTCGTCTTCGCGGCACCTGCATCGGCCGCATCGATCGGAGGAGATTTTCTCTACAAAGTTCCCGACCGGAGCATCGCCGCGAATTGCATCGGCTCACACAGCACGTATCGCGGGACCGTGAACCTCAACCCCTACTTCGACTACGGGTCCACCGATTTCCACACCACCTCCGGGAACGCGCTCGCGGTCGAAACTTACGAGGAACTGGGCTTCCGCAGCGCCTACCAGTACGTCTCCTGCATCCACGGCGACTTCTACTACGTGTACTACGGTGCCGGGGCCGTAGAACGAAAGGTCACCATAGTGTTTGACTGCTACGGCGGTTCCTGTATGGGTCCATTCGTCTACTATGGGAGATGGTCGAACGGATGGGCGTGACAACCCCGCACGTGGTCCCCGATGACCTCGCCGAGGCCGTCGAGCGACGGCAGCGGCAGCGCACCACGCGCGCCGGTTGAAGTGCACGACGACTTCGTCTGGTCGCCAAGAAGGTTGCTGCGTAGTGGACGAGCTGTCTTCGACTGGCCGTAGGCCACCCCGCGCGATGGCGGGCCGCCAAGCGTCATGGCTCGCGAAGGTCGGGACCGCCGCATTCGCTGTGCGAGCATGCGCCCGCCATCGTGCACCGGGCCCGGGCCGCTACTCCACGTCTAGCGGTCCGGGCGGCTCCCTGGCCGCCTCACGTCTAGCGGTCCGGCCGCCTCACGTCCAGCGGTCCGAGGGCGACTTCGTCGCTAGTGACGGTTCGGTTGCAGCGCCCTAACCCATTCGTTTGCTTGGGCTGGGTCTGCGGGCGGTGCGGCCACGAGCACGAGTTCGTCAACGCCGATCTGGGCCAGCTCGTCGTGGTCTTGCGGCCCCGGGTGGTGGTCGAGCGCCACGGCGATTTCGACCTCGGACGCGTCGCGCAAGCCGGTCTCGCAGAAGGACCGCAGCCGGGTGATCCGCTCGCTCGCGTGGGCGGTGCCTGAGAGGTTGAAGCCGTACCAGCCATCCGCGGTTCGGGCGGCGCGGCGGAGCGCGGCGTCGCTGTTGCCTCCGACGATGATGGGGATGCGGCCGTTGCGGGCAGGCTTCGGGTTGACGCGGATGTCGACGAAGTTGACGAACTCGCCGGTGAAGGAGGCTGGGTCCTCGCGCCAGAGGGTGCGCATCGCGGCCAGGTATTCGTCGGTCCGGGCGCCGCGCCGCTTGAACGGGACCCCGAGCGCGGCGAACTCCTCTTGTGACCATCCGACGCCGATCCCGAGCGCGAGCCGGCCATGGGAGAGGCGGTCGAGGCTGGCGGCCTGCTTGGCGAGCGTTACCGGGTTGTGCTCGGGGAGAAGTAAGACGCCGGTGGCCAGTCGGATCTCGCGGGTGGCGGCGGCAGCGAAGCTGAGCGCGACCATGGGATCGAGCCAGTCGGCGTCAGCGGGCACAGCGATCCGGCCGTCTGGCGCGTAGGGATAGCGCGACGCGCCGCGATCGACCATCACGACGTGCTCCCCGACCCATAGGGTGCTGAACCCGGCCGCCTCGGCGGCGACAGCCACGGCGTCAATCACTTCGCGGCGGGCGCCGGTGCCGATCCCGAGAGCGTGCAGCCCAAGTCGCATGTCAGCTCACGCGGGAAACCCGATGGCCGGCGGCGCACGCCGATCGACTGGCTCGGTCCAGGCGGGCGACAGCGAGACGGCGCCGGTGCAGGTCGCGTAGGGGCCGATGTGACTCTCGGATTCGGGCGTATCTGCATAGCGCCTCCTACTACGCGATCCGTCACGCGCGGCCGGGCCGCGTCGTCGGGGGGTGGGAGCCGCGCGGTGTAGCGTTGACCCGGCCATCGGCTCAGCCCGCCCCGCGGGCGACCGCCTCGACGTAGGCGGAGGCCAGGCGCTCAGTCGCGGTCGGACCTCCCGGCGGCGGGGACACCCCGAGATGCTCGGTACGCAGCTCGGCCATGAAGTCCTCCCAGAGCGCGGGTCCGCCATCGGCCAGTAATTCAGCTCGCACGCGGAGCGCGGGGGTCGTGGCCCGGTTGTGCAGGCCCCACTCGCCGAGTGCGGCCATCACGGGGACCAGCTCGATCCCCGCCTCGGTGAGGCTGTAGGTGACCCGGCGTCCGCGACCGGCGTCCGCTCGCGTGAGCAGCCCGGTCGAGACGAGCCGCCG
>JAFAZZ010000205.1 GCA_019239375.1 Solirubrobacterales bacterium
CCCGAGTACTACGGGCTGTTGATGTTCACCCTTGCCGCGCCTCCCGGCTCGAGGCTGCTCCCGGTCTCCACGCCGAAGAGCCCGGATGTGCGCGCGTGGGCCACCCGGTCATCGACGGGCGTGGTCCACATCGTGCTGATCAACGACAGCGCCACCACGACTCACGTGGTCGGAGTGCCCGCGCCGGGGTCGGCGTCCGCGGGCCTCCTCGAGAGCCTGATCGCGCCCGGCCTCAGCGCCACCAGCGGGGTCACGTTAGCCGGTCAGAGTTTCGCTGCCGAGACCTCAACCGGCGAGCTCGAGGGACCTCAGCAGGTCCTCCAGCTGACGCCCGCCGAGGGCCAGTATCTGGTCAGCCTCGCGCCCGCGAGCGCCGCGATGCTGACGCTGGCTCCGCCCTCGGGAGCCTGAGCTTCACGTCCCGCTGTCGATCAGCCGGTTCAGCTCGCGCGACAGCAGCGTGAGACGAGCCTCTTTGATCAGCGGCATCTCGTGGCGCCGCCGCCGGACGTTGTCGAGCTCGATGTCGGCAAGCACGAGCGCCGGCTCTCTCATCGGCGCATGGACCACGTCGTTCCCCCACGGATCGACGACGCGCGAGCCGCCCCAGAAGCGCACGCCTGACTCCTCGCCGACTCGGTTGACGAAGACGACGTAGATCTGCAGGAAGCGGGCATAGAAGCGAAGCAAGTCGTTCCAGTCGCGCTCGGTGCCCGGGTCGGTGCCGACGTTGGCGTCGAGCGCGCTGCACGCGGGGACCACGAGCAGCCGCGCGCCGTCGTGGACCGAGAGGAAGGGCAGCGGCGGCTGCCAGACGTCGTTGCAGATGAGCATCGCGGCACGCCCCCAACGGGTGTCGAACGCGCGGACGGATTGTCCGGGGCTGAAGTGCTTGTGCTCCTCGAAGCGTCCGTAACTGGGTAGGTAGGCCTTTCGCTGGAGGTGGACGCGGCGCCCGTCCTCGAGATAGATGCAGCTGTTGTGCGTGTGCACCAGGCCGTTCTCGACGAACCCGACCACGACCGCCGCGTCGCCCGCGCGATCGGCCAGCTGGGTGATGGTCAGGTCGTCAGCGGGCAGCGCGACGTCTTCGCTGATGGCTCCTATCGCATAGCCGGTGAGGTTGAGCTCGGGAAAGACGATCAACTGAGCGCCCTGCCGGGTCGCCTCGTCAATCGAATTCTTGGTCCTGGCCAGGTTCTCTTCGACGTCTCCGAGAACGCAGTCGACCTGCGCCAGCGCAACGCGCAGGACAGAACCGTGGTTGAGGCGCGATCTTGAGGCCATCTACTTGGTCGAGCCCGTGGCGGTGAGGCACTTATCTGGAGTCGCTGCGAGGGTATCGAGCAGTGCTCGAAAACGATCAG
This sequence comes from Solirubrobacterales bacterium, assembly GCA_019239375.1. Lineage (GTDB taxonomy): Bacteria > Actinomycetota > Thermoleophilia > Solirubrobacterales > Solirubrobacteraceae > Palsa-465. The sequence goes on from JAFAZZ010000205.1 coordinate 1,368, forward strand.
CTCATAGCTCGCCGGCATACTCGCGGTACTCGGGCCTGACGGCCTTGTCGGTTCCGAAGTACGCGTGCTTGGACATGTCGGCGCTGTAGCGGCTCGCGGGTGGCGTGCGGCCGAGCGCCTCGGCCATCGAGCGGATGTGGTGCGGTCCGGCCCCGCAGCACACCCCGAGATACCCCACCCCCAATGCACGCGCCGCCTCGGCGAACGCGGCGATCTCATATCGCGTGCAGGTGAATGGATCGAGTGCCGTGGGGAACGAGCGGCCGTCCGGGAGCTCAGCAACCCGCGAGTCGCGCAGCGACTGGAAACTCGGTTGCGCCGGGTGTGTCCGGTAAGGCACTGGAAGGGCGGCCACGTGCGTAGAGACCGCGCTCCTGATCGCCTCCAGCAGAGGGAGCATTGTGGCCGGGCCGCGGCTGCAGTTGAGGCCGACCACATCGGCGCCCGCCTGTTCGAGGACTTTGCAGGCCTCGGCAGGCTGCACTCCTTCCCTGGTGGCAGGATCTCTGTGTGGGACCAGGGTCACCACGGCGGGCAGGCCAGCGTCCTTGATCACCTCGGTGGCCACGACCGCTTCGCCGAGCCACGAGAAGGTCTCGCCAATCACGAAGTCCACCTCCTCGTCGACCGCCCACCCCACCTGCTCCTCGAACATCGCCCGGACCCGCGCGTCAGATTGTTCGCCAACGTAGACGTTCGTGTTGCACACGTTGCCTGCGCAGAGCGTCCCGCTCTCGAGGGCCACTTCGTGAGCGAGCGCCAGAGCCTGCCGGTTGATGCGTTCGAGAAGCTCCTCTTTCCCGACCAATCGCAGCTTCTCGCGATGTGCGTAATAGGTGAAAGCCTCAACGACATCCGAGCCGGCGTGAACGAATTCACGATGCAGCTCGCGCACCTTCTCCGGATGATCGAGCACGACTTCCGGCACGTATCCGCCCGCCTGCAGGTAGCCGCGCCGCTCCAGCTCGAACAGATAGCCCTCGGCACATACCACCGGTCCGCGATCGAGTCGCTCCAGCAATCCCCCGCGCACCTCGTGATCTTCAGACACCCAGCTCTCCTCCCGAGTTTGAGTCGTTGACAGGGCGATCTCTAGCCTGATCTTAACCATCGTTGGCTCTGCGGCCATTTGAATAGGTGTAATGGCAACAGATCCGCGGACACCTCGTCAGTATCTCGAGCGAGATACGCTTGACATGGAAGCAGGCGCCGCCAAGGTTCTTGACCCCGCGCCTATTGCGATGGGACAATGGCAACACGGAATGGCCGAACGAGGAACCAGCCTCAGGCGTGGACTTGAGGTCCTACAGGTGCTCGGTTCTGATGTCGCCCTTGCCGAGGGAGGCCTTGGGGTCACCCGGATCGCTTCCCTCACGGGCCATGAGAAGAGCCTGATCTCGCGGGCCCTGCAGGCACTGATGGAGTACGGGCTGGTGGAGCGCGCGCCCGGCAATCGTGCGTTTCGCCTCGGATGGGGTTGTTTCGCCCTCGCCGGCCGGGCGGGTGAGCCTCGCCTGATCGAGGAGTCAAGGACGGCACTGGCGCGACTCGTCGAGGAGGTGGGCGAATCAGCCCACCTGTCCGCGCTGCGCGGCACTGAAGTCCTGACGCTGCTTACGCAACCGTCCGCCCATGCCATCGCGGCCCGCGGCTGGGTCGGACGCACGGTCCCCGCTTACTGCACGTCCTCGGGCCGAGTTCTGCTGCTCGACTTCGACCGTGCCGCGCTCATCGAGTTGCTGGGGCCAGGACGGCT
>JAFAZZ010000280.1 GCA_019239375.1 Solirubrobacterales bacterium
GGCGCGGGACAGGCCCTGGTCCGCGTCAAGGCGGCGGGGATAAATCCGGGGGAGGCGTCGATCCGAAAGGGGCTCATGCACGATCGCTTTCCGGCGACCTTCCCTTCGGGAGAGGGGAGCGACCTGGCCGGCGTGGTGGAGGAGGTCGGGGCCGGCGTGGATTCGGTGGGGGTGGGCGAGGAGGTGATCGGGTGGACCGATCAGCGAGCGAGCCACGCCGAACTCGTGGTGACGCCGGCTGAGCACCTCGTCCCTCGGCCGGCCGGCGTGTCGTGGGAGGCGGCCGGGGCGCTGTTCGTCGCCGGCGTCACCGCGTACGCCGCGGTGCGCGCGGTCGGCGCCGGTTCCGGCGACACGATAGTCGTATCGGGTGGGGCCGGCGGAGTCGGGTCGCTGGCGGTTCAGCTGGCGCGGCATGCCGGCGCCACGGCCGTTATCGGGCTGGCGTCTTCCGGCAACCACCAGTGGCTACGAGACCACGGCGTGATCCCGGTGACCTACGGCTCCGGCGTCGCGGATCGGATTCGCGAGGTGGCGGGCGATCGCGTCGATGCGTTCATCGACACCTTTGGCGGTGGATACGTCAAGCTCGCGGTCGAGGAGCTGGGCGTCGCGCCTGAGCGGATCGACACGATCATCGACTGGGCCGCGGCGCAGGAGTACGGCGTCAAGATCGACGGAAGTACCGCCGGCGCGAGCCCCGAGGTTCTGGCCGAACTGGCCGCGTTGATCGACCGCGGCGAGCTCGAGGTCCCGATCGCGAAGGTGTTCGGACTCGACGACGTCCGCGAGGCCTACCGCGAGCTCGAGCGCCGGCACACGCGCGGGAAGATCGTGCTGGTGCCGTGATCAGTACGGGATGCGCCCGTGGCCGCGCCAGTCGGCGAGCCTGATGAGCGCGGCGAACGGGACGCCCCGACCGGAGAGCACGCAAGTGTGGCCGCGGCGTAACCAGCTCACCACCTGACGATCGGCGGTCGACGACGCGACGATCCTTTCGCGGGCGGCGCCACCCAGTGCCGCACCCGAGACGATCGTGTAAGCGATCGACTGGTCGCCGCGTCGGTAGAACACGGTGGTCAGCGTCCGCCCGTCGACGAGGTCTGTCCGGGAACCGGTGGCGCGCCAGTGGAAGCGATCTTCCCAGTAGGGGAACGGAAGGCCGGCAGCGCGCAGGTGTGGGAGCGTGACCTGGTCATCGCGCGGCTGCGCGACTGCCACGACGGGCGGTCGAGTGGCGAGCGTGGCCGCCTGCGCCACCGTCAGGCCGGCCCCGCCGCCGCCAAGCGCGACGAGGCTCCAGACGACTGCGCCGGCCGTGCCGGCCAGTCCAGCGGCGAAGGCCGGCGTCCTCCGCGCTCTGCGGGGCGGCGCGGGCGCGGGGCGGCGCAGGCGCAGGGCGATCGGCGCTCGTTCCCGCTGCGCCACCGTACGTGTGGCGGCCACCGCCCGGCGCTGCTCGCGCAGCCGGGCCTGCAGCTCGGGCGAGGTCACGAGCACTCGTTCGACGCGCCGGCGGCTGCGAGCGTTGAGGGTGCCGTCGGCGAGGCGCGTCAGCTCACGCTCGATCGTGCTGCGGCGGGGGTATCGGTTCCGGATGCTCATGGCGATCCGAGCGCGCCGGCGGTCACCTCGCCGTCGAGCGCGCGGGCGAGGCGCTGCCGGGCGCGGTACAGGCGGGTGGTGATCGTGGCCTCGCGGACGCGCAGCGCGCGGGCCGCCTCGCGGTAGGACAGGCCGACGACGTCGATCGCGACCAGCGCCTCGCGAAAGGGATCCGGGAGAGCCGCGATCAGCGCGTAGAGCTCTGAGGATTGGAGCGCCGACTCAGGCCCGGTGGCGCCGCGGTCGGGCACGCGGTCGAGTTCGTCCGGGAGGGGATCGGTTCGCGGACGCCGGGCAGCGGCGCGCAGGCGCGAGAAGTGGGTGTTGCGGAGCACCCGCAGCAGGTATCCGAGGTCCTCCTCGGAGCGCAGGATGCGGGGCTTCTGGAGAACGCGCGCATAGGTCTCCTGGACCAGGTCCTCGGCATCCTCACGCGAGCCGCAGAGCGCCCAGGCCGCCCGGTATAGCCGGTCGAGATGGTCGCCCAGGTGGTTGGGGTCCAGCCGGCGCGCCGGCGCGGCCACGCCGGAGGTGCGCAGTAGCGCGTGTTCGGAGGCAGTCATGCGGCGCCCACGGACGGATAGACGCCTGGGTCTCGGGAGTCCTTCCCGCCGGCCTCGTGCGGACGCGGTGGAGGGTATTGGGCAGCCGTCGTACGCCGGGCCTTGCCCGGCCCGGCATTGCCCGCAAGGGACCGGCATTGCCCGCAAGGGACCGGCATTGACCACGAAGGGCGGCATTGACCCCAAAGGGGGCGGCAGTGACTCCCAGGGAGCGACCGAGGGAGCGGCATTGTCCCCGGGGGGGCGGCACATTGTCCCCGGGGGGCGGCAGCAACCCCCAAGGGAGCGCCCGAGGGAGCGGCATTGACCCCGGGGGGGCGGCAGCAACCCCAAGGGAGCGCCGAGGGAGCGGCATTGACCCCGGGGAATCAGCGCGACGTTAGTACGGGTGGACGCCGGAACCTCTGCAGCGGCGGCCGGTGGATTGCCGACAACTGCGCACCCGGCCCCGCGCTGCCGCGCGCATGCGGAGTTAGCCTCGATGGCGGCGGCAAACTCCGCAATCGCTCCCCGGCGGCAGCTCGAGTGTGGACCTATGGGCAATCGTGGTCCTCGGCTCGTGCTCCGCGAGGTCCGGCTTGCCGGCGTGTGGTCGAGCGCGCTCAGCCGGTTGTTCAGATCAGCCGAGCGCGCTCAGCGGTTGTTCAGATCCGGGAAGCAACGCCGCGCCGGTGGCGTCTTTGAAGACACGTCACATAATCCGGGGGGTTGGGAGACACGATGAGATACCTACGCCTATCGATTGCCGCCGCGCTGCTCACCCTCGTGGCAGCCGCCTGCGGATCCTCCTCCTCCACCTCGACCCAGGGCGCGGCCGCCTCGTCCCCGACTCAAACCACTCAAGTCAGCCCAACCACCCAGACCACACCCACGACGTCCACGAAGAACGCGAAACCGGCGGCCCCCGCGCACAAGCGCCCAGCGCACCCCAAGCCAGCGGCTCACCACACCACCGGGACGGTGGCGACGACGCCCACCACCGCCCCGATGACGACCACCACCCACGCCTCGCCGCCGCCGCTGACAACCACCCACACAGCACCGCCGCCCACTACGACGCACGCGTCGCCCCCACCCACCACCACGCACGCGGCGCCCCCGCCCACCACCACGCACGCGGCACCGCCGCCTCCTCCTCCGACGACGACGCAGCACACCACCACCACCTCGCCTACGAGCTGCATCCCGCAGGGCGGGGGTGGCGATGACGACGCCGATAACCACGGCGGCCCGAGCGACGGCGACGGGTGCCTCTGAGCCGCTCACACAGCGCCGGCATCGACAGCGCTCCAGTCGCCCGCGGACGGGGGTGGGCGACCCGAGCGAGTCGCCTGGGCTAGCGGGCGGGCAACCCGGGCGGGTCCCCCG
>JAFAZZ010000224.1 GCA_019239375.1 Solirubrobacterales bacterium
CGATGCCGTCTACACCGGCGGTGACCCCAACCAGGCCAGCAGCTACACCTGCCCGCACACCATCCAACTCGACAACCCCTTCGAGCCCGGCCCGGCGGGCAACCAACCCCGCCGTCATTCCGCGTCATCACGCCCGACGGACCGGTCAACCAGAGTGATAGATCCGGCGCGCCACGGGTGGTTTGTTCGCGGATAATTGGCGTGTTCGATGGGCGGATGCCCGAGCGGGCGGCTGCCCCCGGCTCAGTACGAGGGGCCTGTGAGGGGCCAGAGCGTACCCGGCGGGGTGGTGCACAAACTGCCCGCGGACCTGCGTGAGGCGCTGATGACCAACGCCACGGCACCCGAGGCCTGGAGCGACATCACGCCTTTAGCCCGCAACGAGTTCATCTGCTGGGTCGAGGATGCCAAGCAGCGGACGACCCGTGAGCGCCGGATTCGGCGGACCCAGGAAGAGCTCGAGGAAGGACAGCGCCGGCCCTGCTGCTGGCCGGGGTGCACGCACCGCGAGCGTACCGGCAGGTAGCGGGTGACATATGACCAGAGCGACCGGAGCGCCGCCAGGCCGGGGGCGGGGGCCTGGCGGTCGTCCTGCTCCGTGGGGGCAAACCCTGTTGGGCGCGTCTTTGCTAAGCCTACTGCGGTCGGCGTACCGCCGAACGTAGCGAGTGCCTTTGCGGAGAAACGACCCCCTAAGCCGAAATCTTTCGCATACCGAGTAATCCAGTAACCGAGCTAGGCCTGGCAAGTGGCGCTGCCGCTTCACGTGTCCCATCGGCGGAGGCGCGGGCCGCCCGCTGCGCGGCCGAGATAGGGCAAAACGGCATTGTCGTCAGGCGGGCGACTTGAGCCCGATCGACGTTCGGTCGCGCCGCGGATCCTCGGGCGAGTCGAACGGCGAACTCGCCCCGATCATGACTATTGTTGGCGAAACCTACCACCAGGACTATTGTTGGCGATACCTGCCAACACTGGTGTAATGGGCAACGAGCAAGACCGACCGATGGTTACGCCGGAGGAGATGGTCCTGCGGCTACGTGGAGTCACTCGAGGCATCCAAGATTTCCTCGCCGCCGAGGCGAAGGAACACGGCCTGACTTCGACCGAGTTCGTCGCGCTGATCCGTACCGCGGACGGGGATCGCATGACCGGCGCTCACCTGGCTCACGCGCTGGGTATGCGCTCCAGTTCCGTGACGGGGCTGGCCGACCGGCTCGAGGCCAGAGGTCTCATCACCCGCCGTGCCCATCCGAGCGACCGCCGCTCCGTGGTGCTCCAAGCCACCCGGAGCGGGCGTGCCGTTGTCAACCGCGCGCTCGGTCCGCTGCTCGAGCAACTCCTCAGGGTCGCGCGCGAGCTCGAGAGCGACGAACGTGCGGCCGTCGCCGCCTGCCTGGAGCGGATCGACGATGTGCTGCGCCGGCCTGAGCCGCCTTCCAGCAGCGCGCCGCGACCGCGAACGCAGGGTCAGCGCGACTGAACAGCGGCGCCGGCGCCCCCATCGCCCGAGCCTCGGGCGAGGGGCAACGCCGAAGGCCTCCTCGATCGCGAGCGGGAGACTAGGAAACCCAGCGCCGGGTCGACGCTGTGGGAGCCGGCGCGGCATCCGAGCCGCGCCAGCTCAATTCACGAGATCTACGGCGCGTGCCGGGCCACGCGGTCCCAGAAGGCGCAGTGGTGCTGCGCCGCCAACTGCGCCGTGGTGATCAGTTCGCTGTCGCCCGCCGGCTGAAGAGACATCACCTCGCCGGTGTTGTTCAACTTCGGCCACCCGGGCACGCCGGTCGTGTTCGGGTTGCCGTTACGGGCGAACGCGGTCACGAAGGCAAGCTCCTGATCCTGAAGGACCTGCTGGTTCGCGTCGAGCGGAGTCGCCTGGGGGGTGAGGTACCACGCGCCGACATGGGATGCACCTGCCGCCACGACGTTCGGACCCGCCGCGCGGTAGGGCGGGAGGTCGTTGTCGTCGATCTCGTACTCGCGCGTCGGCATGCGTGACGCTAGGTCCTGCGCCGTCACGATGGCCGGGCACACGGTGTCCGAGTCGGCTGCCACGGTCCGCCAGGCCAGCCCCGGGTTATCGAAGTGGCTGAGCGGGTACAGCGCCAGCACCTGCGAGGCGAACGACCCGTACTGGGTGTCCACGAGCGACGCGTACTGGGCTGCCGTGGTCGCGCTGCCGGCGAGATTCTCGTCTCGATCGGTTCCGGCGATCACATCAACGTGGTTGACGTTCCCCGATGCGAGGGCCTGTCGCAACGTCATCGTCAACGTGGTGCCGTTGATCGTCGGCCCGACCGTACCCTGACCTCCGTCCTGGTAGCCCACGGGGAAGAACCCGCCGACGACGCCTCCGCCGGCAACCGTCTGAGCAGTGGTCGCCGAGATGTTCTGCAAGCAAGAGACCACGTCGGCCGTGCCCGCCCCACAGCCCACGGCCGCCGAGAAGTTTGCTCCGGCGGCGAAGGCTTGCGCCTTCGTCGGGATCTGTGACTTGCAGTCCTGCTGCTCCAGCGAATTGGGCGAACCAAGCAGGGTGTTGTACTCGCCGCTGACGCTGATCCCACGCTCGAATAGTCCCTTCGCGGTGGGGGATGCGATCTGGTCGCACACGCTCGATCCACCGGCGGACTCGCCATAGATCGTGACGTTCGAGGCGTCGCCGCCAAACCGAGCGATATTGCTCTGGACCCAGCGCAGCGCCGCCTGCTGGTCCTGCAGTCCGTAGTCGCCCGAGTTAGGCCCGAGAGCTCTGTCGGCCAGGAAGCCGAAGATCCCCAGGCGATAGTTCAGGGACACGACGACCTCATGCCCGGTCGAGGACAGCAGGCTGTTGTCGCCATTACCGCTGCCGCCCACAAAGCCACCGCCGTGGATGTGCACCAGCACCGGGAGGCCGCTCGATCCGTCCGCTGGCGCCCACACATTCACAAACAGGCAGTCCTCGCTACCGGTGGGAGGACTCGTCGCACCTTGTGTGCACGCGCTTCCGAACTGCGTCGCTTGCAGGGTCGTGGTCCACGGGGTGGGAGACTGCGGAGGCTGCCAGCGCAAGGCGCCCACGGGGGGAGCCGCGTACGGGATGCCGAGCCACTCGTTTGGTGCCGTTGACCGTCAGGCCGCAAACCGGCCCACTGTCGATCGTGACGTCCGTGCCGGGAGCACACGCTGTGGTCGGTGTGTCGGCTCGTGCCGTTCGCGCTCCGACTCCGGCCGACGCGACTAACACGGCGACCGCGGCAAGCGCGACGAGTGCGGCAATCGGACCCATCCACCGCACGGCAAGTCGAGGAACCTTCATAAGCTGTGACTACCTTCCTTTCATATCGTTCGCCACACAATTCGCTGCGCAGCCTCTCGCGTGGCCGGCTCTCACGTCTCAGGGACACGGCTGAGTCCCCCGAGGGAGCGCGGCGGGATTCAGGACGTGGGTGAGGCGGGGCACGCGAGCGCCCGAGCGGCTGGTAGCGCGCCATCGGACAGCTACTCGTGAGTGCCACAGTCACTCGCTCTCCTTGCTAGTCACTCCCCGCGAGCGCCGGCCCCGCTCCCGTCGTGCAGTTATCCAGGAAAACAGCCTGTGATACAAGTCGATATCGCTCAACGGACGGTCATTCACGAGGCACGGCACAATTTGCGTGATGAACGGCGGCCCGCTCAAGCTTGCACACCCTCGAACGGCGACCTCCAAACTCGTCCTTCAAGACCATCACCAGCGACAAGCAGAGGCTGACGCGGGCATTGCCCGCGTCAGCCTCAGCGCTCCTACTTAGGCGCCTGCCTCGCGACCCGATCCCAGAACGCACAGTTGTGCTGTGCGGCCATCTGCGCGGTGGTGAAGAGTTCGCTGTCGCCGGCCGGCTGCAGCGACATCACTTCGCCGCTCTTGTTGTACGTCGGCCATGGAGGCACACCGGTGGTATTGGGGTTCCCGGTACGGGCGAACGCCGTGACGAAGGCAAGCTCCTGGTCCTGCAGAACCTGCTGGTTGGCGTCAAGCGCCGGTGTGACCGGAGTGAGGTACCAGGCACCGACGTGCGATGCCCCGGGGGCGATGACGCCGTTGCCGGCCGGTGTGTAGGGCGGGATGTCGTTGTCGTCGATCTCGTACTCGCGGACCGGCATGCGTTGCGCGAGATCCTGTGCTGTGGTCAACGCCGGGCAGACGGTGTCCGAATCGGCGGCCACCGTTCGCCAGGCGACCCCCGGCGAGTCGAAGTGACTCAGCGGGTAGCGGGCGAGCACCTGTGAGGCGAACGCGCCATATTGCGTGTCAACCAGTGAGGTGTACTGCGCAGCAGTGGTCGCGGTTCCGACGAGATCCTCATCCCGGTCGGTGCCGGCGATCACGTCGACCCGATTGGCCTGGCCTCTGGCGAGGGCCTGGCGGAGGGTCATCGTGAGCGTGCTGCCGTTGATCGTCGGTGCGACAGTCCCCTGGCCGCCATTCTGGTATCCCTGGCCGGCCGTTGTCTCCGCCGTGCTCGTGGAGATACCGCGCAGGCAGGAGGCGACGTCCGCGGTCCCTTGGCCGCAACCAACCGCGGCGGCGAAGTTCCTGCCAGCCGCGAACGCCTGTGCCTTGGTCGGAAGGGCGGACTTGCAGTCCTGCGTCTCGAGCGGCGTCGGCGCTCCCAGGAGGGTGTTGTACTCGCCGCTGACGCTGATTCCCCGCTCGAACAGACCGGCGGCGGTGGGAGAGGCGATCTGGTCGCACACGCTCGATCCGCCAGCGGACTCACCGTAGATAGTGACATTCTGCGGGTCGCCGCCGAACTGGCCGATGTTGCTCTGGACCCAGCGCAGCGCCGCCTGTTGATCCTGCAGTCCGTAGTCGCCCGAGTTCGGCCCGAGCGACCTGTCGGCCAGGAACCCGAAGATGCCAAGCCGGTAGTTCATCGAAACGATCACCTCGTGCCCGGTCGAGGCGAGCAGCGTGTTATCGCCGTTGCCGCTTCCGATGACGAAGCCGCCACCGTGGATGTGAACCAGGACCGGTAGATTCGTCGAGTTGTCGGCGGGACGCCAGACGTTCAGGTACAGGCAGTCCTCGCTGCCCCCACCCGGGAATGGTGGGAAGGATTGAGCGCATTCGCTCGCGAACTGCGTCGCCTGGAGCGTGGTCGTCCAAGGCGTCGGCTGCTGCGGTGGCTGCCACCGGAGCGCGCCGACCGGCGGGGCGGCATAGGGGATGCCCAGCCACTCGTTGATTCCGCTGACCGTCACGCCACAGACCGGGCCGCCGCTGACCGTCACGTCGGTACCGGTTGAGCAGGCAGGGGCGTCCGCCTTTGCGACATGCGTCCGGGCTGCGGCGGTGATTACGCTGACCGCGACGGCTATCGCGGCGATGACGCACGCGCAACTGACAGCACGAAGGCGCAAGCTAGTCCATCTCATAGAAGTGATTACCTTTCCTCGATCGCGTAGCGGCTCGGACCGGCATGGAAGCGGCAAGCTGTGGTGACAGGTAACGTCGGGTCATCAGACGCGAGGCCATCCGCCAAGTACGGCGACGGTCGTAGGCGCGAGCAACCCAGGGGTGCAGCCGACATGAAACTCGTGATCACCGGTTCTCCTCTTTCCGGTCAGATCGAGGCCGCTGCCTATTGTCGCGCGGGAGGCTAGCCCCGAGCCGGCGCGCTGAAAAGGTCAATTACGCCCAGCGGTGCCTACTTTTCGACGGGCGGCCAGGTCAACGCGACGAACGGTGCCGTCCCGGGTGCCGAGGTGCGGCGCGATGAGTGCGTCCGCAGCGCAACCGGCGGCGCCAGGTCCTCCCTGTCGATGCGGTCGAAGGGGTGGAAGAGGGTGCGGCTGGGCCACCGTTAACTCGGCTCGCGCGTCGTCCCGCGGTGAGGCCCGCATAGACGAAGCCCCGATGCTGGCATCTGGGGTCGCGAGCCGGCCCTCGCGCACGTCGGAGACCTTCGTCGGTCCGCCCGGTTCCGACACGGCGCGCCGGCGTCTCAGCACCAGGTTGAGGGCTATGCTGTGGCCCGCGCACGGTCATAGACGCCCTTCGGTTGAGGAACGGTGAGGTGGGAACATGCAAGCTGCGCTGTTAGCCTTGTTGATCGTCGCGTTGACGGCGTCGGCGGTCGGGGTGCTACGGCTCACGTCCTCTCCGAGGCGCGTCCTCAGGCCAGAGAGCGAGGCGATGCGCTCCGCGCTTCACCACGCGATCTCCACCCTGCCGCATCTGCGCCGCGGTCTGGATGGCCCCAGCGCCAGGAAAGCCGCTCCACACCTACGGGCGCTGACCCAGGCGGCGGTGCTGGCCATCATGGACCACGACAGCGTGCTCGCGGTCGACGGCTCGGGGGGCGCGAACCTGACGGCCACCAGGCTGCTCGCACTCTCAGGAGAGGTGGAGGACGGGCGCATCCACGTGGAACCGAACCGGCGTGCTGCGACGACGTCAGATCTGGGCGGGCCTGCGGTGGTGGCTCCGCTGGTGATCCGCGAGCGGGGCATCGGGGCGTTGGTCGCGGTGTATGAGCCTGACCACCGCCTGCGGCCCGAGGACACACGCGTGGTCGGGGAAGCCGCCGCGCTCGTGTCGGCTCAGGTGGAGCTCTCGATGGTGGCCGCCCAGGAGGAGCGGTTGACGCGCGCCGAGCTCCACGCGTTACGGGCGCGCATCTCGCCTCATTTCATCTATAACTCGCTGGCGGCCATCGCAAGCTACATCCACTCGCGACCGGACGCGGCCCGCGCGCTGCTGGCGGAGTTCGCAGAATTCACCCGCTACGCGTTCAGGGGCGAGCGAACCTACGTCACGATTGCCGAAGAGCTGCACTACGTCGAGAAGTATCTGCGGCTCGAGCAGGCGCGATTCGGGGACCGACTGACGGTGCGTGTTCACGTCGATCCCGAGGTGTTGCAGACCGTGCTTCCGGTGCTCTCGCTCCAACCGCTGGTCGAGAACGCGGTCAAACACGGCGTCGAGGCGCGGGCTGGTACCCGGACCGTCGAGATCCTCGCGATCGATCGCGACCTCGACGTCGAGATACGGGTGATCGACGACGGGATCGGAATGAAGGAGGACGAGATGGAGGCGGCCCTCAGCGGCGCGCACGGGGGGATCGGACTCAGCAACGTCGATCGGCGCCTACGCAGCACGTTTGGCGAGGACTGTGCGCTCGAGATTCAGAGCGCGCCGGCACGTGGTACGACCGTCGTGATGGTCGTACCGAAGTTCCATGTCGGGGTGCGTGCGGCATGACCGACCGGGCGCTGTCGGTCCTGGCCGTCGATGACGAACCGCCGGCCCTGGAGGATCTGGCGCGGATCCTGCGCGCGAGTGAGCGCGTCGATGACGTGGAAACCGCCGCCAGCGGGCAGGAAGCGATTCTCAAGGCTAGTCGCCTGAATTACGACGCCATCTTCCTCGATGTGCGGATGCCCGAGCTTGACGGGCTCGAGCTGGCCCGCGTGCTGAGGGCGTTCAACCGCCCACCGGCGCTGGTGTTCGTGAGCGCTTTCGACACTTCCGCGGTAGCCACCTTCGAGCTGCGAGCACTCGATTTCCTCATGAAGCCGGTCACGCCCGAACGGATCGCCGAAGCACTCGATCGGGTCACCGCGAGCGTCGTCGCGTCTGACGAGGCACAGACCCACTACGACGACGCCGGCGCTGTGGAACCCGGGC
>JAFAZZ010000566.1 GCA_019239375.1 Solirubrobacterales bacterium
TCGGCGAGGCGGTCGAGCAGGCGCCGGCGCGCGGCGCGCTCCTCGCCCTCGAGCCCGTCGAGCAACCCGGCGGCTTCGTAGTCCACGGGCAGGATCGTTGCGCAATCCCCCGGTCTCGTGCCGGGTCGCGTCCCGGTCCCGTCTCCGGTCCGGGTGATCGGCTAGCATCGAGCGCCCTCGCGGGTCCCGTCCCGGCCGGCGCCTATCGGTGTCGCTGGTAGGCCCGCTCAGTCTGGGAGGGCGGGGATCCCATGCAAAACCCCACGTTCACATGCTTTCGATCCTGATGCCCGTCTATAACGAGCGCGAGCGCGTCGAACAGGCCATCGCCGAGGTGCTCGACACGCAGCTGCCCACCGAGTTCGAGCTGATCGTGGTCGACGACGGCTCGACCGACGGGACGCGCGAGATCCTCCGCGGCTTGATCGAAACCCACCCGCCCGGCCGGGTGCGCCTGCTCGAGCATCCCGAGAACCGCGGCAAGGGCGCCGCGATCCAGACCGCCCTGGCCGAGGCGCAGGGCGAGTACGCGGCGATCTTCGACGCGGACCTCGAGTACGACCCGACCGATCTCGGGCTGCTTATGCCGCCGTTGCTGGACGGCCGGACGAACGCCTGCTTCGGCGTGCGAGCGTTCGACGGCTACACCAGCCACTCCTTCCTGTTCGTGCTGGGGAACAAGGGCGTGACGTTCGCCTGCAACGTGCTGTTCAACGTGTACCTGCACGACATCATGACGTGCCACAAAATGATCCGGACCGATGTGTTCCGCAGTCTGCCGCTGCGCTCGCCCGGCTTCGCGATCGAGCCGGAAATCACCGCGCGCCTCGTGCAGCGCGGCGAGCGGATCTTCGAGGTCCCGGTGCACTACCGGGCGCGCGCCACCGACGAGGGGAAGAAGCTGACCGCGGTGGATGGGTTCCGAGTGCTCGGCACGTTGCTGCGCTGCCGCTTCTCCGACCCGATCCGACGGTGAGCGTCACTCAAACACCCGCCTCCACTTCCGGGGCGCCGCCGGCGCAGGCGCCAGGGCCCGCAGGCAAGGGCTGGAGGTCGTGGGGGCAGCAGTATCCATTTCTCTGCTCCACCGTCGTTTGCCTGCTGCTAGCCGCTCTCTCGGCCGCCGTGCTCCCCACGGTGCCGAGTTATGACCCGTGGGCGTGGATCTCATGGGGCCGTGAGGTGCTCGATCCTCATCTCAGCTTCGCGATCAGCGGCGGTCCGTCCTGGAAGCCGCTGCCGGTATTCCCGTTCACCACCGTGTACGCGCTGTTCGGCAGCGCAGCGGCACCGACGTTGTGGGTGATCACCGCCCGGGCCGGCGGACTGCTCGGGCTGGTGGCGGCCTATCGGCTGGCTGCCCGGCTGATCGGGGCGCCCCGGTGGGCGGCGGTGGCCGCCGGCCTGGTGGCGGCGGGCGGCGTCCTAGTGACGCAGGAATGGATTTACGAGATGTTCCGGGGGACGAGCGAGCCGATGCTGATCGCGTGCGCGCTGTGGGCGATCGACCGGCATCTGGAGCGGCGCTACGGGTGGGCGTTCGTGCTCGGGGTGGCAACTTCGCTGATCCGTCCCGAAGCGTGGCCGCTGTTGATCGTGTACGCCGCGTGGTTGTGGTTCGGTCACCCGCGGCTGCGGGCGTTGCTGGTGGTGGGGTTGTTGTCGATCCCGTTCTTCTGGTTCGTCCCGCCGTGGGTGGGTTCCGGCCAGCCGTTCCTGGCCGCCCAGCATGCCGCGGAGTACAACGGCGCGCTCGGCAAGCATCCGCTGTTCACCGTGCTGGGGCGCGGCCTCGATGTGCAGACCATCCCGCTGCTCGTGTTCGGCGCGGTCGCGGTGGCGCTGGCGTGGTTCCGGCGACCGCGCGACCGGGTTGTCCTGGCGCTGGGTGCGGGCGTGTTCGTGTGGTGGGTGGCCGTGGTCGGGATGACCCTCGACGGTTATCCGGGGTTGGAGCGGTTCTATCTGCCGGCCGCCGGTGTGACCTGCGTGCTGGCCGGCGTAGGGATGGTCCGGCTGGCCGAGCTGGCCTCGGGAGCGGTGGTCGATCGATCCGCACCCAGCGCGGTGGCCGATCGCTCCGCGGCCGGCGCGGTGGCCGATCGCTCTGCCGCCGGCCGGGTCCGGCCCGGGGTGGGGATCGCCGTCATCGTCGCGCTGGTGGCGCTGACGATCCCGTTCACCGGTGGGCGTGTCAATGAGGCGCGCCGGCAGAACACGGTAGCGTCCGCCGCGGTGACCCGGCTTGACCAGCTTTCGGCCGCCGTGGCGGCGGTCGGCGGCCATCACGGGGTGTTCCCCTGCAAGTCGAGCTTCGCCGCGGTGAACCACGGGGTTCAGACCGCGCTGGCCTGGAAGCTCCACGTGACCCTGGGCCGCGTGGGGACTTCAATGCGCCACCAGGGCGTCATGTTCGTCGGGCCGCACGACACGATCGATGGCATGGCGCCTCCGATCTCGCCGCGGCTCACCCAATCGCAGCTGGTTGCGCAGGCGGGGGCGTGGAAGGTCTACCGCGTGAGCGCCCCGGGCGCGAATCAGCGGTGTGTGGGTAGTTAGCCGCGGGGCGCGGGTGCGCCGGGCCTGCGGGGTCGGCCACGCGGCGCCGATCGCGGCCGCGCGCCCGCCACGTGCGCGCCGATCCCGGCCGGGGGGTGTGCTGCATTTGCCGCCATATCTGGGGTTAATTCACCACACGGTCCAGGCCACGCGGGCGCGGGGCCTGGATCCGGGCAGGCGTCCGGGCGGCCGCGCAGAATGGTGTCCGATGATCGTTCTGGGCATCGACCCTGGCACTGCGAGCACCGGCTTTGGCGTGATCGAGAGCGCCGGCTCCCGCCTCTGTGCCCATACCGCCGGCGTGATCGAGACACATCCCGGGGTTCCCCTCGAGCGCCGGCTGGCCGAGATCCACGCATGCGTGGGAAATCTGCTCGAGGAGTACCGGCCGGTCGCGGTGGCGATCGAGGAGCTGTACTTCGGAGCCAACGCGCGGACGGCGTTCGCGGTCGGTCAGGCCCGGGGCGTGGTGCTGCTGGCCGCCGGCCAGCGCGGCGTGCCGTCCCGCTCCTACACGCCGCAGCAGGTCAAGGACGCCGTGTGCGGCCACGGGCGTGCCGGCAAGGACCAGGTCGGCCGGATGGTGGCGCGGCTACTCGGCCTGTCCGGGCCCCCGACGCCCGACCACGCCGCGGACGCGCTCGCGGTGGCGATCTGTGATCTGAACCGGGCGCCGTTGGAAGCTGCGCTGCTCGGGGCCCCCGCATGATCGCCCTGGTCTCCGGCACCGTGGCCGTTCGCCGCGCCGACCACGTCGTGATCGACTGCGGCGGCGTCGGCTACCGGCTGGCCGTGTCGACCGAGACGCTCCGGCACGTCCCGGCGGTGGGCAAGGATGTGCTCCTACACACCCATCTGGTGGTGCGAGACGACGCGCTCCAGCTCTATGGATTTGCCACCGAAGAGGAGCGCGAGCTGTTCCTGATGCTCATCTCGGTCCAATCGGTGGGCCCGAAGGTCGCGCTGGCGGTTCTCTCGGGTGGGCCTCCGCGCGAGCTCCTCAAGGCGCTCGCGGCGGGTGACACGGGACGTCTGCAGGCGGCGCCCGGAGTCGGCAAACGGACTGCTGAGCGAATCATCGTCGAGCTGCGAGAGAAGGTCGGCGCCACGGTACCGGCGCCGCTGACGGTGAGCGGCGCGGTCGGCGACGATCCGCGTGCGCTGGCTCGCGACGGGCTCCTCGGCCTCGGCTATAGCCCGGTCGAGGTCGACGAGCTGCTCGATGGAGCCGAGGGTGAGCGGCCCGAGGACCTGATCGCGCACGCGCTCAGGACGGCGCGCCGATGAGCCCGGTCCGGGAAATCAACGACGAGCGCCCGCGGCGGATCCAGGATCCCGAGGCGCTGCCGGACGAGGATCTCGATCGCTCGCTGCGTCCCCGCCGGCTCCAGGACTTTGTCGGGCAGGAGGCGATCAAGGACCAGCTGGCCGTGTCGATCGCGGCGACGGCCAGTCGCGGCGAGGCGCTCGACCACGTTCTGCTCGCCGGGCCGCCCGGCCTCGGGAAGACTTCGCTGGCGCAGATCGTCGCCGCCGAGCTCGACGTGCCCTTCGTCCAGACCGCCGGGCCTGCGCTCGAGCGCAAAGGCGACGTCGCCGCCTTCCTCACCGCGCTCGAGCCGCGGGCGGTGTTCTTCGTGGACGAGATCCACCGGCTGCCGCGCGCGCTCGAGGAGACGTTCTATCCGGCCATGGAAGACGCCTGCCTGCCCATCACGGTCGGGCAGGGCGCGGGCGCGCGCGTGATGACGATCCCGCTGCCGCCGTTCACCCTGATCGGCGCCACCACGCGCGCCGGCCTGATTACGACACCCCTGCGGGACCGCTTCGGGATTCAGCATCGCCTCGAGCACTACGGCCTCGAGGACCTGGCGACGATCGTGCGCCGCTCGGCCCGGCTGCTCGAGGTGGCGATCGAAGACGCCGGCGCCCTGGCCATCGCTGAGCGCAGCCGCGGGACGCCGCGCGTGGCCAACCGCTTGCTCAAGCGAGTCCGGGATTACGCCGAGGTGCGCGGGACGGGCGTGGTGACCGGCGAGGTGGCGATCCAGGCGCTCGACCTGCTCCAGGTCGACCACGCTGGGCTCGACCGGCTCGATCGCGAGATCCTGCGGGCCATTTGCGAGAAGTTCGGCGGCGGTCCGGTCGGGCTCTCCACGCTCGCCGTGGCCGTGGGCGAGGAGCAGGACACCATCGAGGACGTGTACGAGCCGTACCTGCTCCAGCGCGGCCTGATCGAGCGCACGCCGCGAGGACGGGCGGCCACGCGGCACGCCTTCGTCCACCTCGGGCTGGAGCCGCCGGGCCCGCTGTCGCTCCTTTAAGGGGCCCGGTTTCTCCCCTTAAGTGTTGATGAAGACGTGGTCGGCCGCGGCGCCCGCGGCGGCTATCCTCAGGGCGCCGACTCGAGCATGGGCGCTCGCGTCGTGAACCGCCTCTACGGCCAGAAGCCTTCCGAATCGCGCATGAGTCACGAGCACTACTTCATCTGCCCCCACTGCGGCAACCGCTCGATGGGCATCGACCGGAACGCCGGCTTTCGGCGCGAGGCCCGAGGCTGCGAGAAGTGCGGGTTCGCCTACCTGTTCGAGCTCCTGGACGACTACTACCCGGCTCCCAATGCGGCCTTCTTCGCCTGCGACGCAGACGGGCGTATCATCGATTGCGGTCGGGGCTCTTTCGAGCTGACCGGGTTGAAGACCGAACAGGTGATCGGACGCCCGGTCAACGAGGTCCTGGGGTTGCGCTTCGATGATGGAACTGATCACGTGAACACCGCCCTCGAGTGGGAGGTTCGCGTCAAGGCCAAGCCGGTCGAGCTGAAGGCCGAGCGCGATCTGCCCGCCCGCGCCGTGGCCGACATCTTTCCCGCCTACGACGACGAGGACGGTGGCGTTCTGGTCGTGCTCACGCCCGCCAACCATCGGTAGAGCCGTTCCAACGACCACCACACCCCCTCCCTTACCTCTAGCATCCAGCGGGACCGATGACTGACCGCCAGCGCAATGGCTTCATCCTGCTCCTGGTCATGGGGCTGGTCGTCGCCTCGCTGATCGTGATCGTCGGCATTCCCGGCGCCACCAAAGCCAAGAAGACCGTCCTGGGCCTCGACCTGAAGGGCGGTGTCCAGCTCGTCTATCAGGGCCAGCCGAGCGCCCAGACGCCGGTGGTCACCTCGGATGCGCTGCAGCGCGCGGTCGACATCATGCGCAGCCGCGTCGACCAACTGGGCGTCGCGGAGCCCCAGATCCAGACGACGGGCAAGGACCTGATCACGGTTGGCCTGCCCAACGTGACGGATACCGCCCGGGCGGAGCGGGAGGTGGGGACGACGGCGCAGCTCGCCTTCTATGACTGGGAGGCCAACGCGCTGACCCCGAACGGCAAGGCGGTGGCCGGCCAGCTCGAGAGCCAGGACCCGACCGCGCTGACGATCAGCCAG
>JAFAZZ010000020.1 GCA_019239375.1 Solirubrobacterales bacterium
CGTCCCTTCACCACCCGCCATTCACCAAACCGACTGGCCATTAGAGCATCGCTCTCGATGACGCGCCAAGTGTTGATCGAAAGAGGGCCGACGCAGCTGCGTAAGCAGTGCTGGCACTGCTCGACGCTCCGGAAACGCGCCTCAAAGATCGTCCGAGTTGCCGCGTCGCAGCGTTCCCCAAGCCAGAATCTGGCAGAGGCGTCTGCTGACGATGCTTGCCCATGACGTATAAACGATTACACGTGGCCCGGACGAACAACGCGGGCGAGACGATCACGGCATGTCGAAACACCATGCCTTCACCGCGGAGCAAGCTGGGTCCCCTCAGAGTCCCGTGAGTGTTCCCCTATCGCTTTCATCGCAGCGGCCGCACCATGTTGCGCGAATGGTTTGGCGACGTCTCGATCATGCTGGCCGCCCGACGCCGCCCTATCCCTTGCCACGAAGGACTCGTGTCTGCGAAGCCGCGAGCGAGGCGACAACGTTGCGGCCCTCGGGGTCTCGTTTCGCATCTCAGGCGACTGAGTCGCCGCTAGCAAATCGACCCGCCGGAAAACTCACTGGTCGACAGCCATCGCGCGTAGGCAGTTGCGATACCGTCCGCGCTGACACCGGGCAGGCGGCGGAGCGTGATCACGGCGCCGGTAATGCCGGGAGGACGCGGCGCCCGCCGGGTCGCGGGGCGGCCTGGACATCGCGGTCCGCCCCGAGTGGCCCAGGAGCCTGCGGCGGGACTGCTCCCGGACGCGTTGGCCCCGGGAGCTATCGGCCGCACCGATAGCATCACTGCGTGGCCGAGAGCCGCGACCTCCGTTACTTCGTGGCGGTTGCCGAGCGGCTGAGCTTCAGCCGCGCCGCCGAGGATCTCCCACTCTCGCAATCGGCGCTGAGTGACGCTGTCCGGCGCCTCGAAGCGGAAGTTGGTGCGCGGCTCCTGCGCCGCAACAGCCGTCGGGTCGAGCTGACTGCACCCGGCGAGGTGCTGCTCGCGGACGCTCGCGAGGTGCTCGCCCATCTCGACCACGCGATCGACCGTGCGGAGCGGGCCGGGCGCGGTGAGATCGGAAGGCTCCGCGTGGGGTTCGAAGCGTCAGGCGCTGGCGAGCTGTCGACGCTTGCTCGCGCGCGCTTCGCGCGCGAGCACCCGGCCGTGAGGGTTGAGCCCAAACGCTTCGACTGGGGCGGGGAGGCGGCCGGCCTGCGCGAGGGAGCCTGCGACGTGGCTTTCGTGTGGTTGCCGAACGACCTCTCTGGGCTGGAGGTGGAGGAGATCACCAGCGAGCGGCGCTACGTGGGCCTGCCCATGGGCCACCGCCTGTCCCGACAGCCACGGATCTCGGTCATGGACCTCAAGGACGAGCCGATCATGTGGACGCGGCGCGCGCCGCGCATCTGGGTCGACTGGTGGGCCGTGAATCCGCGTCCGGATGGTTCCGAGCCGATATGGGGTCCCGAGAACGAGAACGTCGAGGAGATGCTCGAGCAGGTCGCGGAGGGCGCTGCCATCTGCATCACTCCGCGCTCGCTGGCGACTCACTACGCGAGACCCGACCTCGCCTGGGTCCCGATCGCCGACATCGAGCCTCTCCGCATCGCGCTGTGCTGGCGCCGCGGTGATGACTCCGCGCTCGTCTCCTCGTTCGCGCGCGTCACACGCGACCTCGCCGCCGCGGCCGCGTGACCTTGGGACGAGCTCAGCGGAAGGCGGTAGCGTGTGCTCTCGCCCACGCCTCGAAGCTGTTAGGCGCCCTTCCCGTTACCTCCTGCACCGTGGGGAGAACCGCGGACTCGTCGAGGTCGCCGTCGGCGAAGAATCTGAAGAACGCATCCACGTACTCGGCTGGCATCGCTGCGCTCATCTCCGCCCTGGCCTCCTCGTTGGTCTGACTCTCGAAGCGGAGCTCGCGGCCGAGTACTTGCGCCAGGATCGCGACCCGGTCCGCCGGACTCAGTGGTTCGGGGCCGCTCAACCGGTAGGCGCGCCCCTCATTGGCAGCGGATGTCAGCGCCACGGCGGCCACCGCGCAATGTCGTCAGGGTCGACGGTCGCGACTCGGACCTCCGAAAAGGGGCGCGGATCACGTCCCCGTGGCGCAGCTGCGCGGTCCACTGCAACGTGTTGGTCATGAAGGTATTCGGCTGCAGAAATGTCCAGCCGAGGCCCGACTGCCGAACCGCCTGCTCCGAGAGGATGTGGTAACGGGCGACCGCGTTGGTCAGGTCGGCGGTTGGAGCGGCGCTGCTCGACAGCAGCACTACCCGCTCGACGCCAGCACGGCGCATGTTCCCGAGGGTCTCCTCGAGACCCTTGTAGCCGCTGAGGAGAAACGCCGCGGTGACTCCCTCGAAATGAGGCACCAATGTCCGTGGCTCGTTCAGATCTCCGACCACCGGCTCGACACCAGCGGGCAGCAGCGCGCGATCCGCGTCGCGGACCAGGCCGCGCACCTGCTCGCCAGCGTTCACCAGGGCCCTGATAACCGCACCGCCGGCGTTTCCCGTCGCGCCAGTAACGAAGATCACGGGCCCTCCACGGCGGTGGCCTCGCCGAGCGCCCGCCAGGCGGCGAGCTCGTCAGAGATGCTCTCCAGGCGCTGCTCGATGTTCCCGATCGCGTCCGCGCCCAGGACAAGCCGCAGCGGTGGCCGGTCCGCGTCGAGGGCGGTGAGGATCGCCTGCGCGGCTTTGGCCGGGTCGCCCGGCTGGAGGCCATCATTCCCGCGTACGTAGGCGCGGGTCGGTCCAACGGTGTTCGCGTACTCGGGCATCGCCTCGGACTCGTAGGCGGCTCCGGGGCGGAACAGCCCGGTGCGGAAGGCGCCGGGCTCGACGATGAGGGTTCGGATGCCGAACTCGGCAACCTCGTCGCGCAGTGTCTCGCTAAGGCCCTCGAGCGCGAACTTCGTCGCGCAGTAGGCGCCGAAGCCGGGAGCGGTCGTCTGGCCCCCGACGCTCGACACTTGCACGATCGCGCCGCCATGCTGACGGCGCATGTGTGGCAGGACCAAGCGCGTCAGCGCCACCGGCGCGAAGAAGTGCAACTCGAACAGAGACCGCAGCTCTTCATCGGTCGTCTCCTCGACGGCCCCGACCTGGGTACGACCCGCGTTGTTGACGAGCACGTCAAGGCGGCCGAATCGCGCGAGCGTCTCGGCCACAGCAGCCTCACGCTCGTCCGCGGCCGTGACGTCGAGCGCGAGCGGGTGCACCCCTTCGGGCAGGCCGCCGAACGCACCGGCGCTGCGGGCCCCGGCGGCGACCGAGTCACCGCGGAGGAGGGCTGCCTCCGCGATCGCCCGGCCGAAGCCGCTCGAGGCGCCCGTGACCAGCCAGACTCGGGTGTCGCCGCTGTTCGTCAAGGCTGCTCGCCAAGCTAGCGAACGGGTGGGCCACGACCAATAGGACTTCGCCGCTGTAGCTATCGACCACGCCGATAGATCAGTCCGAGCCCAGGCGGCATGCTGCCGATCAGGGTCGGCGTTGGCTGATCGCCAGCTCACCGAGTCGCTCCCTGACCGGGCTACTGCTCCTGTGCGCAGGCAGCCGAGGGTCGCACGACTGCTCTTGAAGGATGCCTCGAGCCCTCGGCGGGGCAGCGTGTGACCGCTTCGCCACGGTCGCAGCAACGGCGGCGGGCGATTCCTCCCCCCGGATGCGGTAGTGGACCCTTCCCACCGCTGCTCCCGGTTGAAGGAGGCGCGGGCGCTCACGATGGGTGCCGTGGCAACCCGATCACGCCGGTGCCGGCGCGCGGGTCACCGCTTTCGTCGAACGCACCGATCGGCGCTAGCCAGAATCGAGCAAGCACTAGCTCCCGCACTCGCGGGATAGGAGGGCCGCCGAGCGGAGCCCACGGTCGACGCCGCCGAGATGCGCACCTTTGGCGAGCAGCAGGGAACTTAAGGTGTCCGTCGAGAGGCGTCTCGCGGCGTCAAAGCGGGGCGCCGGACGGATCCGCGGCGCCCGGTACGCGTACCCCCCCGAGAGGAAAAGCAGGGCCTCCGGGCCGACCGTGCCGAGGGCGTTCACGCCGCCCGCGTCGTCCACCCCGCAGGTGGCGACGAGGAGGTCCCGCGGGTCTCCCGCCGTCCGACCTGCTTCGTCGTAGTTGCGGCACTCAGCTGAGACGGCCGGCCGCTGTCCCTGGCTATCCCGCAGAGAGGGGATTGTCACGTGGACTGGCATCGCATCCAGCGAGGCCACCTCCGCGCACTGACGATTCATTCCCCGGCGGCGTGCGCGAGCGCCGACGGCGTCTGGCAGCCGACAATCGCCGGGGCCTCGTGGACGAGCTCATCGTTCTCGAGCGCCTGCACCATGAACAGCGCGAAGTCCACGCGGCGCGTGATGTTGCTCTTGAGGATGGGGTCGCCCACGTGCCGGCTCCACACGGGGAGGCCCTGGCTCTCCCCCTCCTCAAGGTCGCTCCCGCGCACGACGGTCCACCGCGTGTCGCTGGCAAACACGCGCCGGCACGCTTCCACCTGGTCGTCGAGATCGGCGACGCGGGCGAGGCGCGCGAGGCCGCCGCCGATCTTCACGAGCATTTTCAACCGCAGCGAATACACGTCCTGGCCGTCGCGGGTGATTTGCCACCCGCAGGAGAACACGAGGCGCGCCCCCGGACCCGCGTGGTCGAGCACCGCTTGGGCCGTTCCCGACGCGTACCCGTGGACGCCCCGCGGGACCAGCACCACGAGCACCCCGTCGCACCCCGCGACGGCGCGCTTGATGACCCCGCGGTCGTCCGTCGCGCCCGGAATGGCGGTGATGCGTCCCTTGAACGCGTCGAGCTTTCCCACGCTTTCTGGCCGGCACACGCCGACCACCTCGTAGCCGCGATCCAGCGCGTGCTGCACCATGTACTGGCCGAGCTTCCCAGAGGCCCCGACGACACAGACCCTCATCGCAGTCGTCCCTTAACGCCGTCCAGCGGCGAGCCGGTGCCTGTGGCGCGGGCGCTGAAGGAGTTCCTCCAGTGCCTCATGAGTTCCCCGTGACAGCGGATAACAGCAGTATCACGCAGACTCTCGCCTATCGATCCCGGGAGCGCGTCCCGCTCCACTCGGCGGCGATGTCCCGCGACTCCTCCGAAGTGGTCTACTTGATCTGAACCGCGGTGTTGGCGGCCGCGTTTTCGCGCGTCAGCATGATGACGCTGCTCACGAGGACGAAGATCAGGAAGAGCACAAAGCCGATGAGGTCGAGAACCAGCCCGAACGAGGCGATGACGCCGCCGAGGCCGAAGCCTTGAAGGAAGAGCATGATCCCGGCGAGGATCGAAACCCACCCCAGCCAGCGCGGCAGGACGCCGCTCCTGATCACGAGCACGCCTGCGGCGACAGCAGCGAGACTGCCGAAGACGTCCCCGACGCTTTCCAGCGCATACGTCACCAGGTACAGCGTGTAGGCGATACCCGGGTCGTGTCGATACCCAAACGACGCGATCTTTGCGCCGACCAGTCCGGTGATGCCGATGTCGCTGACGGCATGCAAGGCAATAAAGAGCACTCCGCCGACCAGCACCAACGAGCCGAGGATCCGGGGCCTGTCGGGGTCTCCGCGCAGCAGGTTGTACAGACTGCAGAGGTAGATCAGAAACGCGGTGGCGTAGACGACGGAGAGGTAGGCGATCACCAACAGCCGGTCGCGGTGCTCGTAGAGCCCGCTCGCGATCTTCGCCGCCGAGTCGTT
>JAFAZZ010000099.1 GCA_019239375.1 Solirubrobacterales bacterium
CCCCGGCTGCTGCAGTCAGCCGTAAAAGCCCTGCTCAGGAGGTCATTCTGTCAACCCAACCGGACAGAACCACACCCCAAACCCTTGACCAAAAACCCGCCGCACCACTACCAACCACCGAGTTTTGCGACAGCCTCATATACGTCGCTTTCTCGACCAGGCTACGCTCGATCGGGCTGATCATCGGGCTGGTGATCGGTCGTGAGCTCCACAACTCGGCTGGTTGGTGCGGCAGGGTCCAGCCGCTCAAGTCACCGAGGGCGGCAGGGCCGCGGAGGGGGCGGCGGACGCGCGGAGGGGGCGGAGGGGACGGCGGAGGCGCGGCGGATTAGGACTTCCGCCCCCCGCCCGGCGCCACCTGTAAAACGCAACAAAGCCCCTCTTTGTCGGCGCCTTCAGGCTACATAAGCATCCACCGCATGCTTATGTTGCCAGCGCGCTGCCGGCCCGGGTGGTTTGTGCGCTTTTACAGGGCGGAAGGAATGTCCTCGGCGCCCGGCCCGTCCCCCGCGGCCGGCGCCTCACCCCCAGCCGTCGCCTCCCCCGCGGCCGGCGCCTCCCCAGGGGGCGGCGCCTCCCCCGTGGCTGACCCGGCCCCCGTGGCTGACCCGGCCCCCGCGGCTGACCCGGCCCCCGCCGCTGACCCGTCCCCCGCGGCCGGCGCCTCCCCCGCAGCCATCGCCTCCCCCGCCGAACCCACCCCAGCCGGCGAAGACGTCTCAGCCACCGGCGCCGGCTCCCCCTCCAGCCGCCGGCTCACGAGCAATGCTGCGCCGAGCGCGCCACCGACGTCGCCAAGTGCCGCGACCAGCACGTCGGGCGGATGAGCGTCGTTGAACGTGTGCGGCATCATCGCCTGCCGGATGCGGCGCACGAACGGTTCGCCGAGACGGATCCCGAGGCCGCCGCCGATCACGATCGCCTCGACATCGAGCAGGTTCTGCGCCGAGGCGATGCCGGCGCCGAGCGCCTCGACGGCCTCGTCGAGTAGGTCGGTGGCGAGCTTGTCCCCGCGGTCGAGGGCCTTCGCCCAGACGGCGCTGGTCAGCTTGGTGCGGCCGCGATCCTTCATCAGCTTGAACAGATCCGTCTTCTCGCCCTTCTCCACGCGCTGGCGGGCTCGGGCTTCCATCGCGGCCCGGCCGGCATAGGCCTCCATGCAGCCGCGCCGGCCGCACGGACAGCGCCGGCCGCCGATCTTGACGACCACGTGGCCGATCTCGCCGGCGCCGCCCCGCCCGAGCCAGGGCTTGCGATCGAGGATGATGCCGCCTCCAACGCCTGTGCCCCACATCACGCCCAGCAGCGAGCTGTACGGGCGGCCGGCGCCCAGGGCAAACTCGGCGTCGGTGGCCACCTGGACGTCGTTGCCGACGAACACCGGTGTGCCAAGCTCGCGGCTGAGGGTTTCTCCGAGCTCGAAGCTGCCTTCCCAGTCGGGCAGGTTCCGAGCCGTGGATACGGCTCCCGTGGTCTCGTCGACAACGCCGGGGGATCCGATGCCAACGCCCTGAAGCGCCGCCGGCTCGATGCCGGCGCCCTGGCAGGCATCCTTGATCGCGGCTACCAGTTCGGCCGCGACGGCCTGCGGACCCCCGGTCGACGGCGTCGGGTGGCGGGATGAGCCGAGCACCTCGTGGCCGGCGTCGGCCACGATCGCCTCGATCTTCGTACCGCCCAAATCGATCCCGCCTCGGAGCGCGGGTCCGCTGGCCCTCTCCATGAACCGAATCTTCTCACGTCCACGACTCTCGGTAAGTCTGCTGCTCCGGTGTGGGCTCATCGATCGCCACGCCGAGCGCGGCGAGCTTCAGCGTCGCCACCTCCCGATCGATCGATTCCGGTACCGGCTGCACGCCCGCGGCGAGCTCGTCGCGGCGACTGACCAGGTGCTCCACGCACAGCGCCTGGAGCGCGAAGGAAACGTCCATCACGGCGGCCGGATGGCCCTCGCCGGCGGCCAGGTTGACTACCCTTCCCCGCGCCAGCAGATTGAGCCGGCGCCCGTCCTCGAGCGTGTACTGCTCGATCAGCGGGCGGACATCCCGGATGTCGGCCGCCAGCTCCCTGAGTTCCTCCAGATCGAGCTCGACGTCGAAATGCCCGGCGTTGGCCAGCACCGCGCCGTCCTTCATCCGCATGAAGTGCTCGCCCCGAAGGACCCTTCGCGACCCGGTGACGGTCACGAACACATCGCCGCGTTCGGCCGCGTCGAGGGCCTGCATCACCTCGTAGCCGGCCATCCGGGCCTCCAGCGCGCGCAGCGGATCGATCTCGCACACGATCACGGCCGCGCCGGCGCCGCGGGCGCGCTCCGCGATGCCCTGGCCGGCCCAGCCGTACCCGACCACGACCAGTGTGTGACCGGCCAGCAGCACGTGACTGGCGCGCACGATCCCGTCGAGCGCCGACTGGCCAGTTCCGTGCCGGTCGTTCAGGGCCCGTTCGGTGCGCGCCTCGTTGACCGCCAGCACCGCGCGCGACAGCTTGCCCTCGGCCTCCAGGCGGCGTAACCGCACCAGGCCGGTGGTGGTCTCCTCGGTTCCACCGATCAAATCCTCGAGCGAGGCGCCGCCCAAACCGTGCGCGGTCATCATCAGATCGGCGCCGTCGTCGACAGTGATGTGCGGCTTGCCGTCGAGCAGCGAGCGGACGTGCCGCACGTAGGTATCGACGTCCTCTCCGCGCAGTGCCTGCACTTCGATCCCGTGCTCGTAGACGAGCGCGGCGGCCACGTCATCCTGGGTGGACAGAGGATTGGCCGAGCACAGGGCGACCTGAGCTCCGCCGTCGGCGAGGGCCAAGATCAGATTCGCGGTTTCGGCCGTCACGTGCAGGCACGCACCAACCCGTATGGCTTCGAGGGGCCGCTCGGAGGCGAAGCGCTCGCGGATCCGCGCCAGCACCGGCATCTGGCCGCCCGCCCATGCCACTCGCGACTGACCACCCGGCGCCAGGCCGAGATCGGCGATCTCATGGGGCGGCAGCCGCGTCTTCGCCATCGTGATCTCCGGCTAAGACATGCCTCGCTTCGCCCCTGAGACAGGCCGGATGTCAGTAGCGATAGTGGTCGGACTTGTAGGGCCCGTCGACCGGGATCCCGAGATACGCCGCCTGACCGTGGCTCAGCTCGGTGAGCTTGGCCCCGAGCGCCGGCAGGTGCAGCCGGGCGACCTTCTCGTCAAGGTGCTTGGGCAGCGTGTAGACCCGCCGCTCGTAGATGTCGTTGTGACCGAACAGCTCGATCTGCGCGATCACCTGGTTGGTAAAGGAGTTCGACATCACGAAGCTTGGATGGCCGGTCGCGTTGCCGAGGTTCAGCAGCCGGC
>JAFAZZ010000115.1 GCA_019239375.1 Solirubrobacterales bacterium
CGCGCCACGAGCCGCGGAACGAGCGCTCTACCGAGAACGCCCGTGGCTCCCGCTACAAACACCTTCATGACTGCACCTCCGAGTCTCATTTCCCTCCTGAGACGAGATAGGAGCGCCGCCTGTGACAGGTGCCCACGGCCGGCGCTCGGAGGCGTGCATGGTCTCGTACGTCCCCCAGAGCGGAATAGACCGCTGCCTGGAGCGGGTCGGGCGAGACTTTCGAAACTAGGCAGCCTCCGGCCGGACCGCTGCCCGTTCGCACATCGCTTCTCCTTCGGTGACGCGGCCAGCCGGAGCAGCACTCTGCGAATCGGTTCTCCGGCGGCAACGCTGCAGAAGCCTGTGACGGCGTTCGATGGGCGGGGCAAGAGGGGCCGGACACGAGTCCGTGTTGCAGGAGGCGGTCGGATCAGATCGAAGATCTCCACCGATAAAACGCACCTTGTCAGAGCAGGGACGAACACGGCGGATACCTGAGCGTTCCGCCGGATAGCCCACTTCGGAACAAAGGAGTCAAACATGCCGCAGATGACCGAGGCCTATGAATGGCATGGCCGTAGGATCGTCGATAGGGCAGGAGAGCCGGTCGGAAAGATCGAGGAGATCTATGAGGATCAGCTGAGCGGAGAGCCTGAGTGGGCGTTGGTCCACACAGGCTTGTTGGGCTCGCGCTCGCACTTGGTACCTCTCACCGGCGCCTCACCCGACGGCGAGGATGTTCGCGTCCAGGTCCTAAAGGAGCAGGTCCACGGCGCGCCAACCCTCGAGGCCGCCGAAGAGCTCTCCGAGGACCAGGAGCGGCGACTGTTCGGGCATTACGGCATGCACTACGCCGAGCCCCGACCCGAGACAGCGATCGCCGGCCAGGGGCGCGCACCCACCGACGTGAGAGCGAACGGCCGAGCCGTCGATAACGAGCAGGTAGTTCCCACGGCGCCGCATCGAGCTGCGACTCGACCCCAAGCCGAAGCCGCGGCCCCGGATCCCGTCGCTCAACCAGTACTGCCACTCTCCGCGCCGGGTCCGGACAGTCGAGCCGACGAGGGCATCACCCGCTCTGAGGAGGAGCTTCGCATCGGGCTCGAGCGTCGTGAGCGCGGGCGCGTGCGGCTGCACAAGTACGTGCTCACCGAGCAGGTGAGAACGACCGTGCCGGTGCGCCGGGAGGTCTTGCGCATCGAGCGCGAGCCAATCACCCAGCCGAGCCGGCCAGGCACGCTGCCCGAGTCCGGGATCACCGAGGAGGAGCACGAGGTCCTGCTCTACGAGGAGGAACCGATCGTCGAGAAGCGCGTGGTGGCCAAGGAGCGCGTACGGCTCTACACAGAGGTCGTCGAAGACCAGCGCGAGATCTCAGAGGAGCTGCGCAAGGAGCAAATCGAGACCGACGCTCGCGATCGGTAGCGCCTCGAGAAGAACGGACAGAGCGCGCGCCGGGGCGCAGCTCTGACCGTCTCCTGGGTGCCCCCGCGCCTACCCGCCCGACGCCCGGCGCTAGCGGCTACGGCTTTCCTTCGGCACCCGCGCACCCGCGGGACGCGCGACGGTGCGAATCGCCGGTGGCAGGAGCGGCAAGTAGGAACGCCTCAGCATCGCGGAGGAGCCAGCCGGCCCACCCCGGCGCGGCTAACAGTCACGATTCCCGCGTCGCACAAGTCCGCCTCGCGCTACCGATTCTGGGACACAAGCACTCGCGGGAGACGCGAACGGGGCGGCTCGGCCCACACGCTCAGCAGACATCACGAGGCGATCGCTCACGAACTACGAGCTGACGCGACCTGCTCCGCGCCCCCGAGGCCAAACTTCTCCTTCAGGTCCGTGGCGTCCGGAAGCAGAAGCCCACGGATTGCCGCCCCAGAGGCGACAAACCAGCAGTGCGGCTGACCGGCGGTAGGCGCGCTTTCCGCACAAGGCAGAACGCTCGATAACGATCGCGAGATGCGCGTCACCGAGCGATAGCAGGGCGCACACGACCTCGCGCGCAGGGCTCACTTTGCCCGCAGCAGGTCGAGCAGGCCGGAGAACAGGGGCGTGATGATGCGCGAATGTGGATACACGCGGTAGGTGTTGTAAGCAGCGCCGTCACGCATCGCGAACACGCTCCACCCGGCGCTCACGGAAACCGCCGACTCAAGGTCCGGCGCCCCGACCTCCTCGCGATAGTCGCGCAGCCACTGCGGCGCCTCGCGGAGGAGCTGGCCCATGTCGAACTCCTCACGAACGATGCCCGACATCTCCTCCCGGCGGAACGCGAAGCCGTAGTCGAACAGGAACTCGCTCTCGCGGGCGGATACCCACGGCACCGTCCAACCTGACGCTCCTTCTCCGCGACGACGTTCTCGAGGGGCGCCTGCGACATGCAGGTCAGCGTCACGTCACGGTTGTTCAGGTGGCGGAGGATCCCGTCGCTCAGCCCGTCAACAAGCGAGGAGCAGCCGGGGCACGCCACCCGCCAGGCCTCCCCGAACATCAGGTGGTAGATGAGCAGCTGTGAGCGCCCCTCGAACAGCTCGACCAACGACTTGTGCCCATTCTCGGTCGCAAAGCCGTACTCCTCCTCGACGGGGACCCACGGCAGCTCCCGCCGTTGCTTTTCGACCTGCTCGGCGTGCTTCTCGAGCTCGCGCTCACCCGCGAGCAACTCCTTGTGAGCCGCCTGCCACTCCTGCTCCGTTCCGAGCTTCATCAGACCTCCTTCGTAATGACCTCGTCACCTGATGGGACATCCAGTCTTGGGAAAACTCATCGGCGACCCGAAGGCGTCGAACAGCCTCGTCGCGGATACCGCGCAAGGGGGAAGCGGCCGTTTCGAGTGTCGGGTGTCGTGGAGCGGCCAAAGGATGTCCGCTTGATCGAGAGGTGGCTGCCGTTGCTTTAGCTGAGTTGGCGCATGAGGGTGGCTGTGTCCGAGCAGATCCATTCCTCGGCGATGAGACCGTCGACGACGCGGTAGAACTCGTGGCTGACGTATCGGATGCTGCGGCCGGTGGCCGGGATGCCCAGGAAGACACCGGCGTGGGTGCCGTGGAAGGTCAGGCGGACAGCGACACGGTCCGCGGCCGCGGAGATGTCCCGGATGTCGGCCTCGAGGTCGGGGTAGGCGCGCCTCATCATCTCCGCGGCTTGCCGCCAGGCCTCACGGCCGTGCATTGGTTCGAGCAGCTCGGCCAGGTTGATCACGAAGTCGGGCGCCAGGCGGGCCACGCAGGCGCCTAGGTTGCCGCCGTTGAACTCACCGAAGCTGGCCCGTATCAGTTCGATGCTCGCGTCGGGGACAGTGGTGCGCTGGGTCAAAAGTCGGTCTCCAATCTCGGGAGCTGGACCAGGTCGTGTGCGGGGCCAGGAACCGAAGCCGCCGCCGCTGCGGTGACCCCGACGGCGGCTGATCCTGGCTACTCCCAGAGGATCTCTTTCCCTGATCGTTTCTGGAATGCGGCGGTGTCGCACACGATCCGGTTCTCGGCAACGAGCCCGTGGTCATGGGTTCTCACGCGGTCGATTCCGCTGAACTCGAACGGCCATGCTCGCCGGTCGCGTGCATCACCAGCGGATGAACGTGAACTCCCCGCTCGAGGCGTGCTCCCCCACTGTGATGTACAAGTCGGGAACCGCCGCGACGAGCGCTGCGATGCAGGCCGTGGACGCCGCTTGCCTCGGACGGGCTCGTCGTGGCCAGCCCAGTACCCGACCACACCACCGGGTCAGGGCCGCGGGTACGAGCGCAGGATCAGGATTGCCCCAGAAGCGCTCGAATACCTCGACGGACCAAGCGTGGCGCGCAGCGGTGGGGTGTGCCCTGCCCAGTGATGGCTTCTCCTTTGGCTCGTCGTGGACGGTCAAGGTGGCACGACCCGCCTGCCGCTGTCGATTACCTGGCCAGTAGTGGTCTTACCGCCCGGAAATCGATGGGGAGCCGGTCACCCCTGTCCGCGCAAGGCCCGGGGCATCTTACCTCTGTCCAGTCTGCTCCCGGGTGAGCGAAGCAGGCCGACGCGCTGTGCCCCAGCGCAGGGCACGCTGTCATCGCGAACGTGACCCCTGCGGCGCTGCGATGCTATGGCCATGGAACAGCGCATCAGCTTGGTGACGCTCGGCGTCCAGGATCTAGCCCGCGTACGCGAGTTCTACGAGACGCTCGGCTGGTCTGGGGCTCGCCAGCCCGATAACGAGGTTTGCTTCTTTCAGGCTGGCGGAATGGTCTTCGGACTCTGGACAGCGCTCGGCGGTCACGGCGCACCCGGGATAGAGCTCGCCCACAACGTGCGATCTTCCGCAGAAGTCAGTGCAGTGCTCGCCGAGGCAGAGCGCGCGGGCGCCACCATCGTCCGCTCCGCCGGCCGCGCCGATTGGGGCGGCACGAGCGGAGCCTTCGCCGATCCCGAGGGCTACGTTGGGGAGGTTGCCCACAATCCGGGCTGGACGCTCC
This sequence comes from Solirubrobacterales bacterium, assembly GCA_019239375.1. GTDB lineage: Bacteria > Actinomycetota > Thermoleophilia > Solirubrobacterales > Solirubrobacteraceae > Palsa-465. Next base: position 4,427 of record JAFAZZ010000115.1, read on the forward strand.
AGACGACGGCACGATCCACATCTAAGCCGAGGCCCTCACCGGCCCCGCAGTGGACGCTCCGCTCCATCGGCGCTGCGCGCGCAGCCGCTCAAACAGGGCGGGCTGGCGTACACAGATGCGTGAGCGGCGCTTAGCTCGCGCTCGCCGGCGTCCGCGCAAGGCAGGTGCGCACCCAGATCGGGTGGCCGAGCCGTGCGGTGACGAGCGCGCAGCTTCGGGATGCGGCGGCCAGGTCTCATGGGCTGGATGCCGTGACGAGCGCGGCGCTGCGAAGAGCTTGGCGCTTCATGCGTAGCTGAACTGCTCGTACCAGTCGGGTCGCCCTTCGGGGGTGAGGTCGAAGAGGTTCCACAGGGGCTCGAGCGTGCCGACGTGGCGTGGCTCCTGCCCGTGGTCGCTCGCCGCGTAGAGCAACTCCGAGCCCCAGAAGTGGCGGATCCCGTCTCGGCCGCGGTGGAACACGTTCAGCATGGGCCGCTGAATCCCGTCCCCCGTCTCGCCGTGGTAGTCCCGGTTGTGCATGCTGTTGGCCGACGAGAGGACCCGCAGGTGCCGCCAGCCACGCTCGTTCACGAAGGTGACGACACGTGAAAGCGGGGCCTTGGCCACGACAACGAGGTTGACGTGCTGCCCTGCGTGCTCGGCCGCTCCGTCGAGCTGGTCGAGCAGCGCGGTGCACGACGGGCACGGGCCTTCCGCGAGCGGCAACAGGGCGGTTTGGCCGGACGCGGGGCCGGGCGAATCGTCGTCCGCGTCGCGCGGGAACATGAAGTTGTAGATCACGAGCGTGTCCTTGCCTGGAGCGAACAGCTCAGACAGCCGCACGTCAATCGACGCTCCGTCAGGCCCAGCTCCCTGAAAGACGTAGTCGCGCGGCACCCGACCGCCCGGCGGCAATTCCCGCCTCGCGGCCGCAACCGCCTCCATCTCGCGCCGCAGGTCGACCTCCTGCGCGAGCAGGCGATCGCGCGCGGCCCGGTACTCCGACGACTCGCCCGGAAAAGTGAGTCTCATAATTCTCCTCTCGCCCCGACCCCCGTTGTCGGCGGTCGGGTCGTCCGGCAAATAGAGGCCGAGGGCGCGGAATTCATCGACACAACCCTCGATGATCCTCGCGAGCTCAGACCGGTCGCTCCGGTAACCGCGCAAAGCGCAGCCCGTGGCGTCCCGAGCGAGATACCCATCCGTGGGCGAAGACAGGCCTGGCTCCGCCCTCGCGACGCGGACCGACCGCGGCTCCTTACGGCTGAAGCAGCAGTCTGCGATCCGTGGCCGGATTTGCCACAAAGCAGGCGCGGTGTGAACCCAGACTCTGTCTGAACGGCTCATGCGTCTCCGCAGTTTCGCACCGCCTTTGACCTTGCTCGCTGGCTCAAGGCAACTTTGGGGGTTGGATGGCCCCGGTCGCACAGCGCCCCCACGGATGGATCCGCGCGACGGCCCGGAGGGTCGAGATGGGGGCTCTCGAGGCGTGCGGGTGCCGAACTTCTTGGACGTTTTCGCCAACCTATATTCCGCCGATCTACTCTAGACGCGAGTCCGTGATGGGAATCCCTGCTTCAGATCGGCATCAGCTCCCGGGCGATGATCGCCGCACGGGAGTGGCACATACTCGTCGCGGCGGGCGGCGATGGATGATCGCCGCCGCAACAATCGCGATGGCGCTCTTGCTAGCGGCTCTCGCGCTCTGGCTCGTCCCCGAGTGGCTCGCCGGCCTTCCTTACGCTAGGGCAGATCCGGTCAAGGCAGTGGGGGATGCTCGTACCGCGTGTGTCGCATTCCTCGTTGCGCTCGGGGCGGGCATCACTGTCTGGTACACGGGACGCACGTACCGGCTCTCAAGAGAAGGCAACATCACTGACCGCTATGCCA
>JAFAZZ010000285.1 GCA_019239375.1 Solirubrobacterales bacterium
CACTGGGACGCCCGGCGGCATCTGCGCGATCGACAGCAGCGCGTCGAGACCGCCGGCCACCGAGGTCCGGCTGGTCAGCGGCACCCCGATGACGGGCAGCTCCGAGTGCGCGGCGACCACCCCCGGCAGCGCCGCGGACAGTCCGGCGCCGGCGATGATCACGCGCAGGCCCCGCATCCGCGCGTTGCGCGCGTATTCGGCGACCTTGTCAGGCTCGCGATGGGCCGACATGACCCGGACCTCGCAGCGGATTCCGCGTTCGATCAGCTCCCTCTCGGCCGCCTCCATCCGCTCCAGATCGCTTTTGGAGCCCATGACGATCCCGACCAGGGGCGCGTCGATCTCGATTTCCGCGAGCTCGGGCACCGGTTCGGCGAACGTCTCGGGAGCGGGGCGCGGGAATTCGGTCACGGGCGAGCGCCCGCCGGCTCGACGACCCGCAGCGCAATGTCGCGCCGCACCTGTTTGCCCTCGAACTCGATCATGTCGGCGGCAGCATAGGCCGCCTCCCGGGCGGAAGCGGCGTCGGCACCCAGTCCCGTCACGTTCAACACCCGCCCGCCCGCCGTCACGACCTGGCCTACGTCGTCGAACGCAGTCCCCGCGTGCGTGACGAACACCCCCGGGGGCACGGCGTCGAGCCCGGTGATCACGTCCCCGGTCGAAGACGAGACCGGATAGCCGCGACTGGCCAGCACGACCGACACGGCAATCGTCCCTGACCAGTCCAGCTCGATCCCGCTCAGGCCGCCCACCATGGTCGCCGCCTCGAGCAGCTCGAGCAAATCCGAGCGCAGCCGGGGCAGCAGTGCCTGCGTCTCGGGATCTCCGAAGCGCACATTGAACTCGAGCACCCGCGGCCCATCCGCGGTCATCATCAGGCCCGCGTACAGCATCCCCTGGAACGGGATCCCGCGCCGGGCCAGCTCGTCCAGCACCGGCTGATGGACCGCGACGCAAATCTCCCGCGCTCGAGCGTCGTCCACCGCCGGCACCGGCGAGTACGAGCCCATGCCGCCGGTGTTAGGTCCCCGGTCACCGTCGAAGATCCGCTTGTAGTCTTGGGCCGAGGCGAGCGGCACCGCGGTCTGCGCGTCGCACAGCGCAAGCAGCGAGAGCTCCTCCCCCTCCAGGTGCTCCTCGACCACCACCTGTCGCGTGTCGAACCGCCGCTCGACGAGCAACGCATGCAGCGCCTCGCGCGCCTGCTCCTCGTCGGCGGCGATGATCACGCCCTTGCCGGCGGCCAGGCCGTCCGCCTTGATCACCGCCGGATAGCGCTCGACGGCGTTCAGGCCGGCCTGCGGATCCTGAACCACCTCGTATCTAGCGGTCGCCACGCCGGCCGCCGCCATGATCTCCTTGCAGAACGCCTTTGACCCTTCCAGCCGCGCGGCCGCACGCGTCGGCCCGAAGGTAGGGATCCCCGCGGCTGTCAGCGCGTCCACCACGCCCGCCACCAGCGGCGCCTCCGGCCCCACGACCACCAGATCGACCGTCTCGCGAGTCGCCGACGCGACGATCCCGTCGATGTCGTCGGGCGCCAGGTGCAGCACTCGCGCGTCCCGGGCGATCCCGGCGTTGCCGGGCGCGCACAGGAGCTCTGGACGCCGCGGCGAGCGGGCCAGTGCCTGGATCAGCGCATGCTCTCGCCCGCCGCCGCCGACGACGAGGACTCGCGGTGGCTCAGTCCTGCCCGGCGGGGAGGACTTAGATGGCGTCAATGAAGTCGTCGATCGGGATCGCTACCAGGGTCTCGTACTTGGCCGTCCCGCGCGAACCGAGCTCGAGCGAGATCCGCGCCATCGTCTTCTCGTCGGGCGCCTCGATCACATTGATGAAGTCGAACTGGCCGAGCGTCGCCCACTGCGCCTTCACGGCGGCGCCGAGCTGCTCCACCTCGCGGTTCACCTCGCGGATCCGCGACGGGTTGTTCTTGATCGTCTGCACCCCTTCCGGGGCCAGGGTCGAAAGCATGATGTAGGTCGGCACGTCCGCCTCCTTAGTCGTCTCGCCCGACTTCTACAGGATGCGGAGGCGGCGTGCCGACCGCTTCGATTTACGCCGCTGCGGCGACGGTTTCGGCCCGCTCGAGTACGAGCTCGCCTTCGGCCGCGTCGACCTTGACCGTGTCCCCGGTGGTAAACCGACCCTCGAGGATGGCCAGCGCCAGCGGGTCGACGAGCCGCTTCTGGATGACCCGCTTCAACGGCCGCGCGCCGTAGGTCGGGTCGTAGCCCAGGTTGCCGAGGAGGGTCCGCGCGCCGTCCGTGAGCTCGACCTCGATTCCGCGCTCGCGCACCCGCGCGATCAGCCGAGCCACCTGGAGGTCGACGATCTGCGAGATTTGCTCGCGCGTCAGCGACTGGAACTCGACGATGTCGTCGAGCCGATTGATGAACTCCGGCTTGAAGCTGGCATCAACACCGGCTCGGCCACCCGGAATGTTCGAGGTCATGATCAGCACTGTGTTCTTGAACGAAACGGTGCGGCCCTGGCCATCGGTCAGGCGGCCGTCGTCCATCACCTGAAGCAGGGTGTTGAACACATCCGGGTGCGCCTTCTCGATCTCATCGAGCAGCACGACGCTGTACGGACGCCGGCGAACCGCCTCGGTTAGCTGGCCGCCCTCGTCGTAGCCGACGTAGCCCGGCGGCGCACCGACGAGGCGCGAGACGGAGTGCTTCTCCATGTACTCAGACATGTCGATGCGGACCATCGCGTCCTGGCTGTCGAACATGAACTCGGCCAGCGCCCGGGCCAGCTCGGTCTTGCCGACGCCGGTCGGGCCGATGAACAGGAAGGTGCCGATCGGCCGGTCGGGGTCCTGCAGGCCGGCGCGCGAGCGCCGGAGCGCGTTGGACACCGCCTCAACCGGCTCGTCCTGGCCGATCACCCGTTGGTGCAGCCGCTCCTCCATGTGAACGAGCTTCTCGATCTCGCCCTCCATCAGGCGGCTGACCGGGATCCCGGTCCACTTGCCCACAACTTCGCCCACGTCCTCGGCGTCGACCACGTCCTTGAGGAACTTTGGTCCGGCGGCGTTCGCGGCGTTGTGCTCGGCCGATTCGGCCGCGACGAGCTGCTTCTCGAGCTCGGGGATCGTCCCGTACTGGAGCTCGGCGGCCCGCCCCAGGTCGGCCTCGCGCTGCGCGCGCTCGAGGTCGATCTTGGCCTGCTCGAGGTCCTCCTGCAGCTCGGCCACGGCGCCCACCGTCTCCTTCTCGCGCTGCCACTCCGCGTGCATGGCGTTGGAGCGCTCGCGCTCCTCGGCCAGTGCGCGCTCGAGCTGCTCACGCCGCGCGACCGTGCCCGGATCATCGTCGTCGCCCAATGACTGGAGCTCGATCTCGAGCTGCATGATGTGCCGGTCCACCTCGTCGATCTCGGTTGGCTTGGAGTCGATCTCCATCCGGATGCGCGCGGCGGCCTCGTCCACGAGGTCAATCGCCTTATCGGGCAGGAACCGGTCGGCGATGTAGCGGTGGCTGAGCGTGGCCGCCGCAACCAGCGCGGAGTCCTGAATACGGACCTTGTGGTGGACCTGGTAGCGCTCCTTGAGCCCGCGGAGGATCGCGATCGTGTCCTCGACCGTCGGCTCGCCCACGTAGACGGGCTGGAAGCGGCGCTCGAGTGCCGGGTCCTTCTCGATGTGCTTGCGGTACTCGTCGAGGGTGGTGGCGCCGACCGCGCGCAATTCGCCGCGCGCGAGCATCGGCTTGAGCATATTCCCGGCGTCCATCGCGCCCTCGGCCGCGCCGGCACCGACGATTGTGTGCAGCTCGTCGATGAATACGATGATCTGGCCGCGCGCGTCGGCGATTTCCTTGAGCACGGCCTTCAGCCGGTCCTCGAACTCGCCGCGGTACTTAGACCCGGCCACCATCGCGCTCAGGTCGAGCGCGACCAACCGGCGGTCCTTGAGGCTCTCGGGCACGTCGCCGGAGACGATCCGCTGCGCCAGGCCCTCGACGATCGCCGTCTTCCCCACGCCGGGCTCGCCGATCAGCACCGGATTGTTCTTGGTGCGCCGGCTGAGGACCTGGATCACCCGGCGGATCTCGTCGTCACGGCCGATCACCGGATCGAGCTTGCCCTGGGCGGCGGCCTCGGTCAGGTCGCGACCAAAGCGCTCGAGGGCCATGTACTTGTCCTCGGGGTTCTCGTCGGTGACACGGTGGCTGCCGCGGACCTCGGACAGCGCCTTGGCCAGCGGGTCATGGCCGGCGCCGTTGGAGCGCAGCGCGTTACCGGCCTTGCCGGGATGCTGCGCGATGGCAAGCAGCAGATGCTCCGTCGAGACGTACTCATCCCCCAGCTCGCGCATTTCCTTCTCGGCATCGCGCAGGATCTGGACGAGTTCGCTCGAGCCGCCGGCGGGCTCGGGAGTGGCTGCGCCTTGGATCTTGGGCAGCGCGTCTAGCGCGCGCCCGTTGTCCCGGCGAACCGCTGCGGGGTCGACGCCCAGCTTACGCAGCACGGGCACAACGATCCCGCCCTCCTGCTCGAGCAGCACGGCGAGCACGTGCTCGGGCATCGTCTGCGGGTTGCGCCGCTCATCGGCCAGCCGCTGCGCGGCTTGGAGCGCCTCCTGGCTCTTGATCGTAAATCTGTCTGATTGCATAGGCGTTCTCGGGTTCGGCGTCTTTGAGTACGTGAAATCTAAGTCTTCGTGACTTAGATTATGACAGGTTTTTGGGTGATCCGCAGGAACCACCGCTCGACTGGCGAGCCCCTCTCCTCAGGCCAAGGCGCCACCGGCCGCTCACTTGCTCTTGTCCTTCTTCTTGGTTTGCCCGGGCGGCGCGCCGCCCTGACCCGGCGGCGCAGGGGCCGTGGTGGCGGTCGAGGCGCTCGTCGTGGTAGTCACGGTCGTCGTGGTGGTGCTCGCGGTGGTGCTCGAGCTGGAGCCGTGGGTGGTGCTGGGGCTCGTCGTCGGGGGTGAGGTCGAATGGGTGCTCGCGCCGCTTGTCGCCGTGACCGTGGCCGTCGCGGCCGGATGAGAGTCCGTCGAACGTGAGGTGCTCGAGGCGCCGCCACTCAGGCCGAACGCGACCGCGGCGCCGAGCAGCACGATGGCCAGCGCGGCCAGCACCGCCCACAGGCCGCGGCGCGGCGAGCGCGAGGGCGGGCGAGGCGGTATGGGGCGGGTGGCCGCGGTCCCGGGCGGGTTGCCCGCTGTCCCAGGCGGGGTGCCCGCTGTCCCCCGCGGCGCGTCCGCTGTCCCGGGAGGGGTGACCGCGGTCGCCGGCGGCGGGCTGGCGGTCTCCGGCGGCGGGCTGGCGGTCTCCGGCGAAGCAGCCGTCGCCCCCGGCGGGGCAGCCGTCGCCTCCGGCGGCGCGGTTCCGGCCTGTGCGACGGTTCCGCCCTGCGGAACGTCCGCGGCCATCGCCGCCGCCGCGGCCGCGGCGTCGACAGCCGGGGGCAGCCGCCGAGTCGGCGCGGTCGGGGTGTCCGACGCGTAGCCGGCGAGCCGGTCTCGGACCTCGGCGGCGGTCTGGGGACGATCGCTCGGCGCCTTGGCCAGCATGTGCAGGACAAGCGCATCGAGGCCCGGGGGGATCGCCGGGTTGATCGTCCTCGGGGACTTGGGCGCGACGCGCACATGCTGGTGTAGAACCGCGGCCGGTACCTCGGCCATGAACGGCGGCTTGCCCGTCAGCATCTCGTAGAGGACGCAGCCCAGCGAGTAGATGTCCGAGCGCGCGTCGGCCGGGTTCCCCATGGCCTGTTCGGGCGACATGTACGGCGCGGTCCCCAGCACGGAGGCGGTCTGGGTCAGCGTCACCGCGTCGGCCGTGCGCGCGATCCCGAAATCGAGCAGCTTCACCCGATCCCCCGCGCCGACCATGATGTTGCCGGGCTTGATGTCCCGGTGGACGATCCCCGCGGCGTGTGCCGCGGCAAGCGTCTCGGCGACCTGCGCGGCGATCCCGGCCGCGCGGGCGGGCGCGAGCGGGCCCTCGTCGCGCAGCATGTCAGACAGGCTGCGGCCGTCGACCAACTCCATAACGATGTAGCGCGTCGACCCATCCGCGCCGGCGTCATACACGGTGGCCACGCCCGGATGGCTGAGCGCCGCCGCCGCGTGCGCCTCGCGCTTGAACCGGGCGACGTAGATCGGGTTCTCCTCAGCCAGCGGATCGAGCGCGACCTTGACCGCCACCACGCGATCAAGGGCCAGATCGGTCGCGCGGTAGACCGTGCTCATGCCGCCGCGACCGATCACCTCCTCCAGCCGATAGCGCCCCGCCAGCGTCCGGGTTGGTCCGCCCGCGCTCACTTGGCTGGAGGCTGCGTTCCGGTGTCCGGCCGCTGCACCTTGACCGTGAATCTCTTCAGGTCGGCGTTCCGGACGATCGCGCCGCCCTTGGCGTAGGGCACGATCTCTGCCCGCAGCTCGCGCCGCACCCGCTCGAGTCGCTCCACCTCGGACTTCAGCTCGGTTGCCCGCTTCTCAAGCGCCTTGACCTTGCGCTCCATTCCCTCGAGCTTCTCCTCGAGCTCGAACACGCGCTCAACGCCGGCTAGGTTCATGCCGAGCTCGGCGGTCATGGCCTGGATGCGGCGCAGGCGCTCGACGTCCTTGTGCGAGTACAGGCGCGTCCCCTTAGGCGAGCGCTTAGGTTCGATCAGGCCACGCGCCTCGTACATCCGCAGCGTCTGGGGATGCATGTCCGCGAGCTCGGCCGCAACCGAGATCATGAACACACCGCGGTCCGAAGAGACCTCGACGCGGGTCGTGCTACGCACCCGACGCATGGCCATCAGTTGTTCCTCGCTCTCGCGCCGCCGGGCGCCGCCTGTGCGAACAGCTCGGCCCGCGGATTGCCGTTCATGACCTTAGAGAGCCGCTCGATCGCCTCGTCCTGCTCAGGCGAGAGCTTGTCGGGAACGTCGATCACAAACCGGTAGCGGATGTCGCCGCGCCCCTTGCCGCCGGCTCTCGGCGGACCCTCGCCACGTAGCCGTTGGATCGTCCCGTGCCTGGTTCCGGCCGGAACCCGCAGGCGTTTGGATCCATTCAGCGTGGGCACCTCGATGACCGCGCCGCGGACGGCCTCGGGGATGGTCAGCGGCACCTCCACCTCGAGATTGTCGCCGACCGGCTTGAACACCGGGGACTCCCCCACTCGCGTGATCACGTACAGGTCGCCTGGCTCGCCGCCGCGCAGCCCGGCCTCGCCCTTGCCGGCCAGCCGGATGCGGCTGCCGTCGCGCACGCCGGCGGGAATGTTGACGCGGAGCTTGCGGATGCTCCGCTGGGCGCCCGTGCCGTGACATGTTGGACACGGATCCTCGATCACCGTTCCCGAACCGTTGCAGTTCGAGCACGGCTGCGAGATCGAGAAGATCCCCTGGCTCTGGGACTCGATCCCGCGCCCATTGCACACCGGGCACACCTTCGGGCTCGTGCCGGGCTTGGCGCCCGTTCCGTTACAGGTCGGGCAGGGTTGGGAGGTCGGCACCGACAGGGGGACCTGGGCGCCGTGCACCGCCTGGTCGAAGGTCAGCGAGACCTCGGTCTCCAGATCACGGCCCTGGGTCTCCGCCGTCCGGCCGGCCCGTCCGGTGCTGGTGCGGCCGCGTGCGGTTCCGCCCGTGCGCCCTGCCGTACCCGCCCCGGCGCCACCGCCGAACAGATTCGAGAGGATGTCGCCGAAGCCGCCGGCCATTGCGCCCGGATCGAACCCGCCGCCGGTCGTGAATCCGCCGAGCGGGCCCTGGCCGCGGTCGTAGGCCTTGCGCTTCTCGGGGTCCGACAGGACGTCGTGGGCCTGCGAGATTTCCTTGAAGCGGTCCTCCGCCTTCTTGTCCCCCGGGTTCCGATCCGGGTGGTGCTGCCGCGCGAGCTTGCGATAGGCCTTCTTGATCTCCTCGTCGGAGGCGTTCTTGCCTACGCCAAGGATCTTGTAATAGTCGGGTCTGCCGGCCATGGCTCGCTCCCGGTCATGCCGCGACGACGACGCGCGCTGGCCGGATCACGAGCTCGCCCAGCCGGTAGCCGCGCTGGTAGACCTCGATCACGGTCCCGGACTCCTTGCCCTCCACGGGATGCTGGGCGATTGCCTCGTGCTGCTGGGGGTCGAACTTCTCGCCCTCGGGTGAGAAGCCCTCGATCCCGGCCCGGGCCAGCGCCGCGATCACGTCGTCGTGGACGAGCTTGATGCCCGACATGAGCGTCGTCGTGCCGTTGTCCTGTCCGGCTCCCCGGCCGCCATCGCTCGCCGCGGCCGACTGCGCCGCCTCGAGCGCGCGATCGAGGTTGTCAACCGCCGGCAGCAGCTCCTTGGCCAGCTTGGCGACGCCGCGTTCCTGGGCGGCGGCGGCCTCACGGGCCGCTCGCTTGCGGTAGTTCTCGAAGTCGGCGCGAGTGCGCTTAGCCAGCTCGAGATACTCGTCAGCTTTCTCCGCCTTCGCTGACAGCTCCTCGAGGTCGTGTTCGAGCTGGCGCTCATGGTCCGTGCTCTCGCTGGTGTCCTCCGCGACCGGCTCTGCCTCCGGCCCCACCGCCTCCTCGGCCGGTGCTCCGCCCGCGGGCGCGGTGTCCGGCGCGGACTCGAGGGCGGTGTTAGGCGCGGACTCGGCGGCGGTGTCAGACGCGGACTCGGGGGCGCCGTCCGGCGCCCCCTGGTTGGCCGCCCCGCGAGCGGCCTCCGCAGTGTCGTGTTCGTGCGTCATCACTTCTCGTCGACCACCTCAGCGTCGACCACGTCCTCCTCGGCGCCGGCACCGTTGGTGTGCGCGGCTCCCGCGCCATCGGTGCTCGATCCGGCCGCGGCCTGCTGCTCCTGGGCCCGCTGGTACATGGCCTCGGAGACCTTGTGGAACGCGTTGTGCAGCGCCTCGGTCTTGGCATTGATCTGGCTGGTGTCGTCGCTGGTGAGCGACTCGCGCACCTCCTTGATCGCCGCCTCGATCTCCTCCTTGGAGCTCGAATCAACCGCGTCGCCCAGGTCCTTGAGCTGGCGCTCGGCCTGGTAGGCCGCGTTCTCGGCGTTGTTGCGGGCTTCGGCAAGCTCGCGCTGACGGCGGTCGTCTTCGGCGTGCGCCTCGGCGTCCTGCACCATCCGCTTGATCTCGTCGTCGGATAGGCCCGAGCCAGAGCGGATCTCGATTTTCTGCTCCTTGCTGGTGCCCAGGTCTTTGGCCGAGACGTTCAGGATCCCGTTGGCATCGATGTCAAACGCGACCTCGATCTGCGGGATGCCGCGCGGCGCCGGCGGGATGCCGGTCAGCTGGAACTTGCCCAGTGACTTGTTGTAGGTCGCCATCTCCCGCTCACCCTGCAGAACGTGGATCTCCACGCTCGGCTGGTTGTCCTCGGCCGTCGAGAAGATCTCCGACTTGCGGGTGGGGATCGTTGTGTTGCGCTCGATCAGCTTGGTCATCACGCCGCCCTTGGTCTCGATCCCCAGCGTGAGCGGGGTCACATCGAGCAAGAGGACGTCCTTGACGTCGCCGGCGAGCACGCCGGCCTGGATCGCGGCGCCGACGGCCACGACCTCATCCGGGTTGACGCCCCGGTGGGGCTCCTTACCGGTCAGCTCCTTGACCTTCTCCTGCACGGCGGGCATGCGGGTCATGCCACCTACGAGCACGACGTGGTCGATCTTGTCGACGCCCTTCTCCTTGGCGTCGTCGAGGGCCTGGCGCACCGGCGCGACAGTGCGGTCGAGCAGCGCCGCGGTCAGCTCGTTCAGCTTGGCCCGCGTCAGGCGGGTGTCCAGGTGCTTGGGGCCGCTCGAGTCAGCGGTGATGAACGGCAGGTTGATCTGCGTCTCCTGCGTCGTCGAGAGCTCGATCTTCGCCTTCTCGGCCGCCTCGTAGAGCCGCTGCAGCGCCATCGGGTCGGCGCTCAGGTCGATGCCCTGCGAGCGCTTGAACTCGGCCACCAGCCAATCCACGATGGCCTTGTCGAAGTTGTCGCCACCGAGGTGGTTGTCGCCGGCGGTCGCCTTAACCTCGAACACGCCGTCGCCGATCTCGAGCACCGACACGTCGAACGTGCCGCCGCCGAGGTCGAAGACCAGGATGGTCTGGTCAGATTCCTTGTCCAGCCCGTAGGCCAGCGACGCCGCGGTCGGCTCGTTGATGATCCGCTTGACGTCCAAGCCGGCGATGCGGCCGGCGTCCTTGGTGGCCTGGCGCTGGTCGTCGTTGAAGTACGCCGGAACGGTGATCACGGCGCTGTCGACGCTCTCCCCCAGGTATGCCTCGGCGTCCGCCTTCAGCTTGCCCAGGATCATCGCGCTTATCTCCGGCGGGCTGTACTGCTTGCCGCCGGCCTCGACCCGCGCGTCCCCGTTGGGACCGGAGACCACCTTGTACGGAACGATCGACTCCTCCTCGCGCACCTCGGCCTCCTTGCGGCCCATGAAGCGCTTGATCGAGAAGACCGTGTTCTGCGGGTTGGTAACCGCCTGGCGCTTGGCGACCGTGCCGACCAGACGCTCACCGGACTGCGTGAACGCGACGACCGACGGCGTGGTACGCCCGCCCTCCGCGTTCTCGACGACCGTCGGTTCGCCACCCTCGAGCACAGCCATGCACGAGTTGGTCGTTCCGAGGTCGATTCCGATCGTTTTTCCCATCGAGTTCTACTCCTCTTCGTTCACAAAAATCTAAGCCGAAGGGTAGCAGATTTGGGGGGCAAGGCAAGCATTGCCCACCGCCCAAGGCTTCCCTCTCGGCGGCCGCGCAGCTAATGACAGGGAACGTGCGCCGGCATCTGCGGCTATTGCCCAACCCGGTGAAACGACAAGCGGTCGGTGCGATTTGGCGATGACGGGATCGCTCCACGCCCCCAAGCCGAGGGTCATGATTGCCATTAACTCCACATTCGAGCTGTCGCCGGGGAGCGAAACCCGACTTTGCCGCCACCACCGCGACCAAATCCACACTCGCGCCGCGCGGGCCGCCGAATGTGCGGTTGACGGCAATCCAGCGCCGGCAGCGCGCAACCGCCAGGGCGTCAGGCCACCGAACTCGGCGCTGATTCCGTGGGGCCGGCGCCAGCCCCGGCGAGGCCGACCGGCCGCGGTGGGGGCTACCCGGGCGACTCTCAACCCACCTTGAACGCGCTCGGGCACATGCGCTGCAGGGCACAGTCGCGGCAGGCAGGGCGGCGCGCGTAACAGGTTCGCCGGCCGTGACGAAGCAGGTTCAGATGCAGCTCCAGCTCCTCTCCAGGCGGAGTGATCTCGAGCATCACGTCGTGCATCTCCTCGAACGCCGCGCCGGCCGGGAACAGACCCAGGCGCGTGCCCACCCGCGAGACGTGCGTGTCGACCGGCACATCGCGCATGCCGAGCGCGAACAGCAGGACACAGGCGGCCGTCTTGCGCCCGACCCCGGGCAGCGAGGTGAGATAGCGTTGCGCCTGTTCGACCGGCTGGCTAGCCAGCCAGTCGAGTGACAGAGAGGCATCGGGATCCAGGCCTGAGGCGTGCGCGGTCGCCGTGTCGGTTATCGCGCGAAGGATCGACTTGATCCGGGCGGACTTGACCTTGGAGATGCCGCCCGGCCTGATCGCCTCCTCGATTTCGTCTACGGGCGCGTCGCGCACCTGCTCCCAAGTCGGAAATCTTTCGCGCAGCGCCAGGTATGCCACGTCGCGGTTCCGGTCGTTGGTCGACTGCGAAAGGACGGTGAGGATCAGCTCAGCGATCGGGTGGCCGTGGGGCCTGGCCAAAGGGACGCCGTAGACGAGCCGGAGCCGATCGCGGATCGCGCGCACACGCGGGCGGGAGGGGCGCTTCCACCCGCTCAAGGCCGCCCAGTGCCTGCCGGCCAGCTCCGACTGCTCGACTGCCTCGGGCAGCGAGACGGCCACCCCGGCGGGATAGTGGCGGGAGGTCGGAGCTCGGGGGATCGGAGCTCGGGGGGTCGGAGCTCGGCGGGTCGCCGCTCGCGCGTCACCAAGGGTCGCACCTCCTGCGGGTCGAAGCGTCCGAGCTCCCGTCTGGCGAGGGATCCGAGGTCCTGCCTGACGAGGGATCGAGACTCGTGACGCTCACGCGCGCGGACGTTATCCTCGCCGACGGGTGCGCGTCGACGAGCACACGTTCCATCTCGACGGCTCACCGGTCTACTACCGCAACGCCGACGCGTTTGGCATGCCGAAGCTGTACCTGCACGGGATCCCCACGAGCAGCGACGACTGGTTGGAGCTCCTTGCCCGAACCGGTGGAGTGGCTCCCGATTTGATCGGGTTCGGACGCTCGGGCAAGGGCGGCCATCTCGACTATTCGGTGAGCGGACTGGCCAACTTCGTAGAGCGTTTCCTGATCCACGTCGGCATCGAGGAGCTCCAGATCGTCGGCCACGACTGGGGCGCCGCGGTTGCCTTGGTGCTCTACCGACGCCGGCACAGACGCGTTCACCGACTGATCCTCATCAACCCGCCACCGCTGCTCGACGGGATCGCGTGGCCGCGCCTCGTGCGGCTGTGGAGGAGTCGGGGCGTGGGCGAGCTGATCATGGGGGCGACGACCAAGGGGCTCCTGGCGCGTGCGCTGCGGCGAGGCTCCCGCCGCGCCGATGCGTGGTCGGAGGAGCGAATCGACACGGTATGGCGCCAGTTCGATCAGGGCACCCAGCGGGCGATCCTTCGCCTCGTCCGGTCCGGGGGACATGATGTCATAGGGGATAGTGGGCCGCGCTCCCTCGGACAAGGAGGAGGCACCGCGGACGCCCCGGCCGACGCGGGGCCGGGTTCGACGGTCGGCGCGGACCCGCCGGCCGACGCGGGGCCGGGTTCGACGCTCACCGCGGACGCGCGGCCGGGCGCGGTGGCGATCGTCTGGGGCGAGGAGGACCCGTGGTACCCGCCGGCGCTGGCCGACGCATACGCAGCGCGCTTGCCCGGCGCGACGGTCATCCGGTTTGCCGGCGCCGGACACTGGCCGTGGCTGGACCGGCCCGAGGTGGTGGATCGCGTCGCGGCGCTACTCGAGGGGTAGGCGGGCGTGGACCTGGCGGCGAGTCCTTCCGACGCTGGCTGCGGCGGTGATCGCGGCCGCGTACATCATCATCGCGCCGCGCAGCGAAGACCTCGCCGCACACCTGCTGCGGGCCAAGCTGTTCACCACGGAGGGGTTCGGGATCTGGAACAACTGGTGGTACGGAGGCCACAACGTGCCCGGCTACAGCGTGCTGTTCCCGCCGCTGGGGGCGCTGCTCACGCCGCAGCTCGTCGCCGCGATCAGCGCGCCGGTCAGTGCGGCGCTGTTCGAATCGCTGGCGCACCGCCGGTTCGGGGAGGACGCCTGGCTGGGAGCGCTCTGGTTCGGGGTGGCCACGGCGGTCAACCTGTTCACCGGCCGGCTCACCTTCGCCCTCGGGCTCGTGCCGGCGTTGGGCACGGCGCTGGCCCTGCAGCGCCGGCGTCCGGGCCTGGCCGTGACCTGCGCCGCGCTCACCGCGCTGGCCAGTCCGGTCGACGCGCTGTTCGCCGCCCTCGCCGGGGCGGCGCAGGCGATCGGCGCCTACGCGGAGGAGCGCAAGGCGAAGGCCGCTCTCCCAGGCGTCGCGGTGATCATCGCGGCCGCCTTGCCCGTGCTCACTCTCGCCGCCATGTTCCCCGAGGGCGGCATCGAGCCGTTTGCCTTCTCGGCCCTGTGGCCGATCGTCCTCATCTCGGTCGCCGCGCTCACGGCGATCCCGCGCACGGACCGCGCGCTCAGAGCCGGCGTCGCCCTTTACGCGCTCGGCTGCGTCGCGTCATACGCGGTGCCGAGCCCGGTCGGCAGCAACGCGACGCGGCTGGCTGCGCTCTTCGCCGGACCGGTCGTCGCGCTCCTGTG
>JAFAZZ010000350.1 GCA_019239375.1 Solirubrobacterales bacterium
CGCGCGGGAATCGTCTGCGGGTCCTCGACAGGTATGTAAACCCCGCATTCGTTCCCCACGCGGATTACCTGACAGTGGAGACGGTTTAGTAAGGATTCACCACTCTTCACTCGTTCTTGACAGCGATTTCACATCAGGTTGACTTAGCTCGTTCCGTTAGTTAGCTTTCCAGTCGGTTTCTAGCGATATCGATCGTGCGTCGCCAGTCCGGGGGCAGCGGCGCGTTGCGGCGATGACAAGCGTTATGCCGGCGGTGGGGTGAGTCTTCTGTGGGGCGACGAGCGGTGTGATGGCGACGAACGGTGTGATGTACGCCAGACGCTTCTTTCCAGGAGCGCCCGGCCCACGTCTCGGGTTGGCGCGGACCGCCAAGAGGCGAGATGAACAGCCGCGCGCGCGCCGAGGTTGAGACCATGCCGACGCCCGCCATCCGCGTCGCCGTCGGGGACGAGCGCCAGATGATCGCCGAGGCATTGGCCGCCCTTGTCGACACCATGCCCGGCTTTACGGTGACCGCCGTCCTGTCCGGCGAAGCGAGTCTCTCCTCGATCGCCGCGGAGCCGCCTGATCTGGTCCTCGCCGGAGTCGACGCTGGCTCCGGGGCGGGGTTTGCCTTGGTGCGATCGATCCGAGCCCTGACGCCCGACTTGCAGATCGTGATCGTCGCGGATGCTCTACAGCCGGAGATGGTGAGGTTCGTATTCGAGCAGCGCCTGGGTGGTCTGCTCCTGACCGAGATGTGCGCCCGCGATGTCGCGACTTCGCTTGATGAGGTCGCACATGGGCGTGCTGTGTTGCCCGTCGGGTGGCAGCGAATGCTTGCCGATGAGCATGATGACCCGCTGGAGTCGCTCAGCGAACGCCAGCTGGAGGTACTGAAATTGCTCGCCGATGGTTGCTCTTATGAGCAGATTGGAGCCCATCTGTTCATCACTTTGAACACGGTCAAGTTTCACGTCAGGTCGATCTTCGAGCGGCTGGGCGTTAGTAACCGGATGGCGGCCGCCCGGGTCTTCGCCGAACGTTCCGCGGCGTGGGCAACTCGTAACCACACAACGGTCTAGCTAGAGCCGCACCGCAGTCAGGTTCTCCGGACCATTTCCCACTACACATTCGGGTGGTGGCTGCCACCCGTTGTAGCGGGCGGCACACCACACGCAAGGCGGTTGTGAAGGGCCCCCCCGAGACATAGCCTTCCCCCAGAGCGCGGTGGGCCTTGGGGCGCGCCAATAATCAATCGGATGGGCGAAAAATGGGGCGGCGGCTCGACAATTGTCGTACCCGCAGGTCGGTTCCGTCGTGGACGGGCGGCGCCTGCGCGAAGGCAGCGTGGGTCCAGCCAGGTCCGCCGCATTCCGTGCGGCGCAAAGGAGGTGTCACCGACAGGGGCAGCTGAGAACAGCGTGGCGCGGTGCCGGTCAGTGAGCGACCACGCGCAAACGACGGATCTTATTCGCGTCTTTAATGGGGAGCACATATGAAGAAAGCATTGCTCGGGGTCGCCGTCATCGTAGGAATGATGGCGTTTGCGGCTCCGGCGTTTGCCCAAGGCACGGGCTACATCGAGATATGTAAGTCATCACCGGCGGGGGCGTTTCCGACTGGGCTGTCGAACACGCCCAGCTTTACCTACACCGTCTCCAACGGAGGTGGAACGGTAACTGTCCCCAACAACTCGTGTAGCATGCCGATCAGAGTCACGGCTGGCAATGTGACCGTGACCGAGACCCTCGCTGCATTCTTCGCGGTGTCGAGCATCACGACGTCACCGGGGAGCGCGCTGGTCTCGTCGACCGTAAGTACCGGAACAGCCGTAGTCAGCGTCCCGGACTCCGCCGATACGTCGGGTACGGTGGTGGTGAACTACAGGAACGTTCCGGTGGTCGGTCACATCGAGGTGTGTAAGAACAACGCCGCCGACGCCAACCTGTCCGGGAGCTTCACTTTCACGATCACGGGGCCAACGGGGAGCGGATTCACCGCCACCACGACCGTCCCGATCGGGCACTGCAGTTTCCCGATCGCCGTTCCCGCGGGGACAAATACGGTCACCGAGGCGGCGCCGAATAGCGTGACCAGCATCACGGTTCAAAACGGAGCACCGTCGACTACCAATACGGCGACGGCCACAGCTACGGTAACCGTGCGGCCGGACGTCGCACCGGGCGATACTTCGCAGGAGACGATCGTAACGTTCGTTGACGAGACGGTCAACCTGAAGATCTGCAAGATCGCATCTGATGCCGGCGTCACCTCGCCGTATACGTTCACGGTGAGTGCCACCGAGCCTGCGGGCGGGAATCCCGTTCCGAACCGGACCGTCATCGTGCTCCCGGGCCAGTGCCAGCTCGTGCCCGGGCCGTACACGAATCCGAACGGCACCTCGGGCTGGCGCTCCGGCACGGTGGTGACCATCTCGGAGGCCGCCGTGCCCGGCACGGCCGTCACCGCGATCACCGTCGCTCCGGCGAATCGGGAAATCGGGCCGAAGGTTCTCAGCCCGCTCCCGAACCCGACCCAGCCTGGCCCGGCTGGTTCGGACGTGGTGGCTCTCGGGTCTGGTGAGACGCAGGTGAACTTCACCAACGACACGAAGCCCGGCGGCACGCTGAAGGTGTGCGAGTCGCCGGACGGGAAGGCCCCGGCCGGGACGAACTTCACGTTCCGTGTGGTCTCGGTCGTCCCGGCTGGAATCAGCACGACCGTGACGGTCCCGGTGGGATCGTGCACGCTCGTGCCGAACCCGACGGCGGGTTCGAACGGCCTGTGGCCCTACAACGCGATTGTGGACATCTTCCAGAACGCGATTTCAGGGTTGCCGCCCGTGGCGCCGGTCGTGGTGAGCCCCAGCGCGCGCCTGCTCGCACAGGCCCTCGGGGCCGTGGCCGTGTCGATCGGCAGTGGCGACGTCACCATCGCCACGTTCAACAACGATCCGGCCGACGCTAGCTCGAATGGCTCGTCCAGCTCGAGCAGTGCCAGCCTGGCCGCGGCTGCTCCCAGCACCGCCGGCGCGGTTGCCGCGATCACGGGTAACGCCGGTGCCGGCTCGGCCGGCAAGGCAGCGCAGCTTCGCATGGCGAAGCTGATCAAGCTGCACGGCGCGCACTACCTGGTGCTCCGTGTCGCTTCGTCGCACAGGACCGCGAAGATCCGGGTCACCGAGCTGAACAAGCACGGCCTGGCGATCCGGTCGTTCGTCGTGACGGTCAAGACCAACCGCGCGGCCACGGTGCACGTGCCGTGGAGCGCCAACGTCAAGGTTGTCGCCTCGAAGCTGGTCTAGCCGCAATTCGGCACAGGGTCGTAAACGGCCCTGATCGAGAAGGGGGAGGCCCGCCTCGGCGGGCCTCTTCTTTTGGGGCGTCCCGTGATGGGCTTGCCCGAACGGCTCCGAGCCCCTACACTGCCCCGGTCAGCCAATAGCCGCAGCCGCCCGATCACGAACGGCGCCGCGCCACATACGCGGTGATCCGAGGGCGGGGTCCGTGAGAGCTGATTGACCCTGCACAGGGCATCGATGCCGTGTGCTATCTTTGGTGGTCGCGCTTCGTGGGGAGTACGTGCTCCGAGAAGCGCTGACCTGCCTCCCTCTCGACCGTTCCGAGGAGTCGCCGCCTTGGCAACCACTCACGCCCCGCGGACGCGCCGGAGCTTCGCGCGTCTGAACAAGGTCCTTGAAGTTCCCAATCTAATCGACATCCAGCGCAAGTCCTTCCAATGGCTGACCGACCCCGATGGCGGAGGCCTGCGCGAGACGATCGACGACATCTCGCCGATCGAGGACTACACCGGCAACCTCGCCGTCCAGTTCGGCGATTTCACCTTTGACGAGCCCGTCGCGGACCTCGAGCAGTGCCGCGAGAAAGATCTGACGTACGCGCGGCCGCTCACCGTCACGGTCGCGTTCATCAACCGCGAGACGGGCGAGATCCGCGAGCAGTCCGTGTTCATGGGCGACTTCCCGTGGATGACCGAGCGCGGCACGTTCATCATCAACGGCACTGAGCGCGTCGTCGTCACGCAGCTGGTCCGTTCTCCCGGCGCCTACGTGATGGAGCCCAAGGACCGCGAGAAGCAGGTCTTCATCGCGAACCTGATGCCGGCCCGCGGCTCGTGGCTCGAGCTCGAGATCGACAAGAAGGGACGCGTCTACGTCCGCATCGACCGCAAGCGCAAGCTGCCGGTCACCGTGCTGCTGCGCGCAATGGGCTATGCGTCGGACGAGGAGATCCTGAGCCTGTTCGACAACTCGCTGTACATCCACCTGACCCTCGACGCCGACCCCGAGATGGTCCGCAGCGAGGAGGGCTCGCTGATCGAGCTGTTCAAGAAGCAGCGCCCGGGTGAGCCGCCCTCGGTCGACGCCGCGCGCTCGCTGCTCAACCAGCTGTTCTTCGACCCCAAGCGCTACGACCTAACGCGCGTGGGGCGCTACAAGCTGAACTCGCGCCTCGGCCTCGACATCGACCTCGAGACCCGCACCCTGACCCACGACGACATCATCGCCCTGGTCAACGAGCTGATCACGCTGCCGCGCCTGCTCGGCATGCCCGAGGACGACGGCATCGACACCAAGGACTACGCCGCGGAGGCCCTGGCCATGCCGCGCGAGCCGATCCAGGATCACCTGGATGAGTACGAGCACTTCGGCAACCGCCGTCTGCGGACGGTCGGCGAGCTGATCCAGGAGGCGTTCCGCATCGGCCTGTACCGGATGGAGCGGGTGGTCCGCGAGCGCCTGACCACCGAGGACGCCGACACGATCACCCCCCAGACGATCGTCAACATCCGGCCGGTCGTGGCCGCGCTCAAGGAGTTCTTCGGCTCCAGCCAGCTGAGCCAATTCATGGACCAGACGAACTCCCTCGCGGGCCTCAGGCACCGCCGGCGGCTGTCCGCCCTCGGCGCCGGCGGCCTGACCCGGGAGCGTGCGCCGATCGAGGTGCGCGACGTGCATCCCACCCACTACGGCCGCATGTGCCCGATCGAGACCCCGGAGGGTCCAAACATTGGCCTGATCGGCTCCCTGTCCTCTTATGCGGAGGTGTCCGAGCACGGGTTCGTCACCACCCCATACCGGGTGGTCAAGAACGGCAAGGTGACCGAGGACATCGTCCATCTGGACGCCACCCAGGAGGAGGAGCGGATCATCGCCCAGGCCAACACGCCGGTCGACGAGAACGGCAACCTGGCCGGCGAGGAGATCGTCTGCCGCACCCAGGCCGGCCAGTACGTCACGGTGGCGCCCGAGGAGGTCGACCTGATCGACGTCTCGCCCGAGCAGATCTGGTCGGTCACGACCGCGATGATCCCGTTCCTCGAGCATGACGACGCCAACCGGGCTCTCATGGGCTCGAACATGCAGGCTCAGGCCGTGCCGCTGCTCGTCACCGATGCGCCGCTCGTCGGCACGGGCATGGAGCGCCGCGCGGCGATCGACACCGGCGACCTGGTTGTGGCGGGCGACGCCGGCACCGTGTCCTACGTCGACGCCGAGCAGATCGTGGTCGACCAGGACGGCGGCGGGTCGGACGAGTACCTGCTCCAGAAGTTCATGCGCTCCAACCAGGGCACGCTCATCCACCAGAAGCCGATCGTCGACGTCGGGACTAGGGTCGCCGGGGGCGACGTGCTGGCCGACGGCTCGGCCACCGACTCCGGGGAGATGGCGCTCGGCAAGAACCTGCTGGTCGCCTTCATGTCCTGGGAGGGCTACAACTTCGAGGACGCCATCATCCTGTCCCGGCGAATCGTCAAGGACGATGAGCTCACCTCGATCCACATCGAGGAGTACGAGATCGACGCTCGCACGACCAAGCTGGGCGACGAGGAAATCACCCGCGACATCCCGAACCGCTCAGAGGAGTCGCTGCGCAACCTCGACGACCGCGGCATCGTGCGCATCGGGGCCGAGGTCGGCTCCGGCGACCTGCTGGTGGGCAAGGTCACGCCGAAGGGCGAGACCGAGCTGACCGCCGAAGAGAAGCTGATCCGGGCGATCTTCAAGGAGAAGGCTCGCGAGGTTCGCGACACCTCGCTCAAGGTGCCCCACGGCGAGGGCGGCGTGGTCATCGACGTCAAGACATTCAGCCGGGACGAGGGCGACGATCTGCCGCCCGGCGTCAACGAGCTGGTCCGCGTGTTCGTGGCCAAGAAGCGCAAGATCGCCGAGGGCGACAAGCTGGCCGGACGCCACGGCAACAAGGGCGTCATCTCCAAGATCGTCGACGTTGAGGACATGCCGTTCCTGGAGGACGGCACCCCGGTCGACGTGATCCTCAATCCGCTCGGCGTGCCGAGCCGCATGAACTTGGGGCAGATCCTCGAGACCCACCTCGGGTGGGTGGCGGCCAACGGCTGGTACGACGACGGCTCGCCGGCCTATCGGGAGGCCCGGGGCGACGGCGGCAAGGTCTACGTGGCCACGCCCGTGTTCGACGGCGCCACCGTCCGAGACGTTGACGAGGCGCTGGTGCGCTGGCAGGACGAGCATCAGGGCAATATCAAGATGGACATCGACAAGCGCCGGCGCGCCGGCGAGCAGGCCTCGGGGAAGGTCACGCTGTTCAACGGCCGCACGGGCGAGCCGTTCGAAGAGCAGGTGACCGTCGGCTACATGTACATCCTGAAGCTGCTGCACCTGGTCGACGACAAGATCCACGCCCGTTCCACCGGCCCCTACTCGCTCGTCACCCAGCAGCCCCTGGGCGGCAAGGCGCAGTTCGGCGGCCAGCGCTTCGGCGAAATGGAGGTGTGGGCGCTCGAGGCCTACGGCGCGGCGTACACCCTCCAGGAGATGCTCACGATCAAGTCCGATGACACGGTCGGGCGGGTCAAGGCCTACGAGGCGATCGTCAAGGGCGAGAACATCGCTGAGCCCTCGATTCCCGAGTCGTTCAAGGTCCTGCTCAAGGAGATGCAGTCGCTGGCGCTCGACGTCAACGTGGTCTCCGAGGAGGGCGAGCGCGCCGAGATGCGCGAGGAGGACGACGACCTGCTGCGGGCGGCCGAGGAACTCGGAATCGACCTCAGCGGCGTGCGGGCCACCGACGGCGCGGCCGCCGACGAGCAGACCGAGCACGAAGGCGAGACGGTCGAAGCCTCCGGGGACGAGGTGGAGGTCGAGGATCCGGACCTCGAATCGGGCGAGGAGCTCGAGGACGAGGACTTCGCCTCGGACGAAGACCCCATGATCGACGACGAGATCTCCCCTGGCGACGCGGAGGGCGTCCTTGAGGAGGACGAGGCCTAGGTGGCGGCCTCCCCCAAGACTTGAAGAGCACTGAAACAAAGCACTAGGTACAAGGAATTCTTTTGATCGACATCAACAATTTCGACGCGATCGAGATCGGCCTGGCCTCCTCCAAGCAGATCCGCTCCTGGAGCTCGGGGGAGGTCACCAAGCCGGAGACGATCAACTACCGCACGCTCAAGCCCGAGAAGGACGGCCTGTTCTGCGAGCGCATCTTCGGGCCGACCAAGGACTGGGAGTGCTACTGCGGCAAGTACAAGCGCGTCCGCTACAAGGGCATCGTCTGCGAGCGCTGTGGTGTCGAGGTAACCCGCTCGAAGGTTCGCCGTGAGCGGATGGGCCACGTCGACCTGGCCGCGCCCGTGAGCCACATCTGGTTCTTCAAGGGCGTCCCCAGCCGCATCGGCTACCTGCTCGACATGGCGCCCAAGGAGCTCGAGAAGGTTCTGTACTTCGCCGCCTCGATCGTCACCTGGATCGACGAGGAGGCTCGGGCGCGCGACCTGGACACGCTCGAAGCGGAAGTCAACAAGGTGCTCGACGCCTACGCGGCCGAGAAGGAGGAGCGGATCCTCGAGCTGCGCGAGTCGCTCCAGCGGCGCGAGCAGTACCTCGAGACGGGCAAGACCGGCCGCGACTTCTCCGACGACGACCACATGTGGGCCGAGACGCTGGGGGTGAACATCGCCAAGCTCTCCGACGAGGAGCGCGAGAAGATGCTCAAGGACCTGCGCAAGAGCCTGCAGGCCGACATCGACGACACCGAGGCCTACATCGAGGACGCAGCCGAGCGCATGCGCCAGGTGTGGGAGCTGTTCAAGACCATGAAGCCCAAGGACGTGGTCAACGACGAGACCACCTTCCGCGAGCTCAAGGATCGCTTCGGCTCCCCCTACGGGTTCGGCGAGTACTTCCGCGGCGGCATGGGCGCCGAGGCGGTGCGCGATCTGCTCCAGCAGGTCGACCTCGACGCCGAGGCGGCCGATCTGCAGGATCAGGTCAAGACGGCCAAGGGCCAGAAGCAGGCTCGGGCGGTCAAGCGGCTGAAGGTGGTCTCCGCCTTCCTGCACTCGGGCAACAAGCCCGAAATGATGATCCTCGAGGCCGTGCCGGTCATCCCGCCGGAGCTCCGCCCGATGGTCCAGCTCGACGGCGGCCGGTTCGCCACGAGCGATCTCAATGACCTCTACCGTCGCGTGATCAACCGCAACAACCGGCTGAAGCGGCTGCTCGACCTCGGCGCGCCCGAGATCATCGTCAACAACGAGAAGCGCATGCTCCAGGAGGCGGTCGACGCGCTGTTCGACAACGGCCGGCGCGGCCGTCCGGTCACCGGACCGGGGAACCGCCCGCTCAAGTCGCTGAGCGACATGCTCAAGGGCAAGCAGGGGCGCTTCCGCCAGAACCTGCTCGGCAAGCGGGTGGACTACTCGGGCCGCTCGGTCATCGTGGCCGGCCCGTCGCTCAGGCTCCACCAGTGCGGACTGCCCAAGCTGATGGCGCTCGAGCTGTTCAAGCCGTTCATCATGGCCCGCCTGGTCGAGCGCAAGTCGGCCCAGAACATCAAGGCCGCCAAGAAGATGGTCGACTCGATGATTCCCGAGGTGTGGGACGTGCTCGAGGAGGTCATCCACGAGCATCCGGTGCTCCTCAACCGGGCGCCCACCCTGCACCGCCTGGGCATCCAGGCGTTCGAGCCGGTGCTGGTCGAGGGCAAGGCGATTCAGGTCCACCCGCTCGTCTGCCACGCGTTCAACGCCGACTTCGACGGCGACCAGATGGCGGTCCACCTGCCGCTGTCGGCCGAGGCGCAGGCCGAGGCGCGGATCCTGATGCTGTCCTCCAACAACATCCTGTCGCCCGCGCACGGCGCGCCGCTGGCCACGCCGACGCAGGACATGGTGCTCGGCGCCTATTACCTGACGTATGGCCCGGATGCGGCGGAGCTCGACAAGATCGACCCGGCGACGCACGAGCCGCGGCCGCACGTGTTCCGCACCGCCCAGGAGGCGGAGTGGTCCTACGAGCACGGCGTTGTCAAGCTCCACGACCTGGCCGAGTACCGGCCGCTCGGTCGTGAGGGCGGTCACGTGCTGACCACGGTCGGGCGGATCCTGTGGAACGATCGGATCGAGCGGGCGCTGGTCGAGGCGCTCGGCGATGGCTTTGACCCGAGCTCCTACGAGTTCGTCAACCGCTCGATGAAGAAGAAGGACACGACGCGGTTGGTCGACGACCTCGTGCAGCAGTACGGGGCGGCGACCATCTCGCAGGTGCTCGACGCGTTCAAGGACGTGGGCTTCCACTACGCCACGCAGGCGGGTGTGACGATCTCCAAGAACGACGTCCAGACTCCGCCCACCAAGCCGGAGATCCTGGCCCGTTACGACGCCCAACTCGCGGTGATCGAGGAGCAGTACGAGAACGGCGAGATCAACCAGGAGGAGCGCCACGAGGCGGTCACCGGGCTGTGGGATCGCGCCACCAACGAGGTCGGGCAAGCGCTCAACGACCACCTAGACGAGCTCAACCCGATCTACATGATGGCCAACTCCGGTGCGCGCGGGTCGTTCTCGCAGATCCGCCAGCTGGCCGGCATGCGCGGGCTGATGGCCAACCCGAAGGGCGAGATCATCGAGCGGCCAATCAAGGCCTCCTTCCAGGAGGGTCTGACCGTGCTCGAGTACTTCATCTCGACCCACGGCGCTCGCAAGGGCCTCGCCGATACGGCGCTCCGTACGGCCGACTCGGGCTACCTGACCCGGCGTCTGGTCGACGTCTCCCAGGACGTGATCATCCGCCAGGAGGACTGCGGCACCGAGGAGTTCATCGACATGCCGGTGTCCAAGCTCGAGGCCGGCACGGACAGCCGGGCGCTGCGGCCGACCGGCGAGCCGAACGGCAACCTGATCGGGCGCATCGCCGCCCAGGACATCACCACCAAGCGCGGCCGGGTGATCGTCGAGAGGGGCAAGGAGATCGACCGGGCCGAGCTCGCCGACCTGGTGGAGTCCTGGCACGACGACACAGAGAAGGGGCAAGTGATCACGGTCCCGGTCCGCTCGGTGCTCAAGTGCGAGGCCCCCACCGGCGTCTGCCAGGCTTGCTATGGCCGGTCGCTGGCGACGGGCAAGCTGGCCCAGATCGGCGACGCGGTCGGGATCATCGCGGCTCAGTCGATCGGCGAGCCCGGCACACAGCTGACCATGCGGACGTTCCATACCGGCGGCGTCGCCGGCGCGGACATCACCCACGGTCTGCCGCGCGTGGTCGAGCTGTTCGAGGCGCGCAAGCCCAAGGGCCTGGCCAAGATCGCCGAGGTCGGCGGCAAGGTCTCGATCGAGGAGTCCGACAAGGCGGTCACGGTGGTGATCCTCGATGACTCGGGCGAGGAGCATCGCCATACGTTCCCGCGCCGGACGCGGTTGTTCGTGGACGAGGGCGAGAAGATCGAGCCGGGCACGCAGCTCAACGAGGGCTCGCTATACCCGGCGGAGCTGCTCGCCGTCCGCGGCCGCACCGAGACCGAGATGTACCTGGTCCGCGAGGTCCAGGAGGTCTACGTGTCCCAGGGCGTGGACATCGACGACAAGCACATCGAGCTGATCGTGCGCCAGATGATGAAGCGGATGCGGGTCGACCAGAAAGGCGACACCGACCTCCTCCCGGGCCAGTACGTCGACCGCCAGGAGTACGGGCGAGTCAACAAGGCGATCATGGACGGCGGCGGCGAGCCCGCCCAGGCCGAAGAGATAATCCTCGGGATCACCAAGGCGTCGCTCAACACCGATTCGTTCCTGTCGGCGGCCTCCTTCCAGGAGACCACCAAGGTCCTGACCGACGCGGCGCTCGAAGGCAAGATCGACCGCCTGATCGGCCTCAAGGAGAACGTGATCATCGGGAAGCTGATCCCGGCCGCCACCGGGCTCAAGCGCTACCGGCGGATCGAGATCGAGCCGTCGGAGCCGCTGCCGCGGGGGATGGACGACGTCGGCCTGCTCGACCACGACGACCTGGCGGCCGAGCTCGGTCTGACCGACGGCGAGGGCCTGGCCGGGTTCGGCGGGCCGGAGCCCGACCTCTCCGACCTGGAGGGGATCGGCGACGGCCGCTCGTCGATGGGGTTCGTTGACGAGCTGGCCGAGCTCGACGTTCCCGATGACGTGGACTCAGGCAACGAGTAATCCGCAGTTGACAGCCGGCGGAGCCGTTTGAGCCGACGATCCCGAATTATCGGCTTCGGCTCCGCCGTGCTGCTCGTACTGGCAGGGGCCGTGTGCACCGTCGTGTTGTCCGGCCTGGCCGGGGATCTCGCGCTCGGAGTGATGGGTCTAGGGGTGGTTCTGGCGGCCAGCCTGGTGTTCCTCGAGGTCGGGTTCAGCGAGGATCGCGAGCGGGCGCGCGAGCAGGCCGTTCGGGAGCAGGAGCGTGGCCAGGCGGCTCATCGACACGAGCCAACACAGAGGCCGCTACGGCCGGCGCGGCCACGGCTCGAGCGGGTCCGGGGCCGGCCGCGACGCCCCCATTAGCCGCAGCACCGCTCCGACCGGCCGACCCGCCCGCGGACCATGAGTACGCCGGCAAGCGGACCACGAGCACGCCGGCAAGACTTTGCGAAGGCGAGCGGCGATCGGGCGGTCGCTTAAGAGTCTCGCCGCCGAACCCAACCGGTTTGGCGAATGCGCGGCCGCCACCGTTGTCGCGCCTGCGCCGATGCATGGAGATCCATCAGCGCCGCGCGGGCCGGTTCCGCCACCTCGGCGGTACCACCCTCAGCCGCGCGGCGATAGGCCGTCGCGGCGCCATCAAGGTCCCCCCGCCCCTCGAGCAAGGCCCCGAGGTTGAGCGCTGCGCCAGCGTCGCCGCGCGCATCGGCCCGTCCATAGGCCGCCTCGGCGCCGGCGAGGTCGCCGCGCTCTGCGAGTAGGCCGGCGAGGTTGAACGCGCCGGTGGCGTCACCCCGCTCATCCGCCCGCCGGTAGGCGGCTTCCGCGCGATCTACGTCACCGCGTTGCTCGAGCAGCACGCCGAGGTTCGACGCGCCAGCAGCGTGCCCGCGGTCGTCGGCGCGGCTGTACGCGGCCTCTGCGGCGGCGAGGTCGCCTCGTTCCGCGAACAGCCCTCCGAGGTTGAACGCGCCGGTTGCATCGCCTCTTTCGTCAGCTCGCCGGTAGGCCGCTTCCAAGCCCTCGCCGTCACCTTGCTCGTCGAGCTGCGTGCCGAGCGGCGACGGGATGGCCTTCTGCATGTTCCTCTCGATTGGCTCCTCGGTGAGCGAAGGCGCTTCAGCATCGGCCGCCTGGACACGCTCGTGGTCGGGCGCTCCGAACTCGCGTTCGACGAGCGCGTCCGGTCCGTCCGCGACCAGGGTGCTGGGTTCGTCCGCGACCAGGGCGCTGGGATCGTCCGCGAACAGGGCGCTGGGATCGTCCGCGACCAGGGCGCTGGGATCGTCCGCGACCAGGGCGCGGGGATCGTCGGGGACCGGGGTGCTCGGTTCGTCGGTGGCCCGGGTGCTCGGTTCGTCCGTGACCGGGGTGCTCGTCTCGACGGCGGCCGCGTACCGCGCGCGGCGGTAGGCAGCCTCGGCCCCCGCGAGATCGCCGCGCCGTTCGAGGACCTTGCCCAGGCTGAATGCACCGAGAGCCTCGGAGCGGCGGTACGCCGCCTCAGCGCCAAGCTGATCGCCCCGCTGTTCCAGGAGGGCGCCGAGCTTGAATGCACCAGCCGCGTCGCCCGATTCGCTCGCTCGCTGGTACGCCGCCTCTGCCCCGGCGAGGTCGCCACGCCGCTCGAGCAGGACACCGAAACTCGCCGAGGCGCCCGCATGACCGCGCTCCGCGGCACGAAGATAGGCCGCCTCGGCACCGGCCTGATCCTCGTGCCCTTCCAGGAGGGCGCCGAGGCGGAACGCGGCCGCGGCGTCGCCGCGCTCATCTGCGCGGCGGAACGCGGCCTCCGCGGCCGAGACCTGATTGTTGGCGCCGAGCAAGACGCCGAGCTTGAAGGCCGCGTGTGGGTGGCCGCGCGCGTCTGCGCGAGCGTACGCGCCGCGGGCCCGAGTCAGGTTGCCTCGCTGCTCGAGCAGCCCGCCAAAGCGGAAAGCGGCCTCGGCGTGGCCGCGTCGATCTGCGCGGCGATAGGCGGATTCTGCCTTGGCCTCCTCGTCGCGGTGTTCGAGCAGCATGGCGAGCTTGAAGGCACCGACAGCGTCGCCCAGTTCGTCGGCGCGCCGATACGCGGATTCCGCTGCCGGCAGGTCGCCGCGCTGCTCGAGCACATCGCCCAGCCTGGAAGCCGCCGCCGGATGCCCACGGTCGATGGCGCGCTGGTAGGCGGCCTCTGCCTCGGCCTCGTCGCCACGCCGCTCGAGCAGCATGCCGAGCTTCAGTGCGCCGGCGCCATCACCGAGATCGTCGGCCAGACGATAGGTTGCCTCCGCGTCGGCGAGGTCGCCCTTCTCCTCGAGCAGCCTGCCCAGGGTCAGCGCACCGGAAGCCTCGGCGCGGCGGTAGGCCGCCTCAGCACCGGCCAGGTCTCCCTGTTCCGCGAGCGCGGCGGCCAGCCTGAACGCTTCCCCGGGATCCGGCCGACCGCCGGGCTGCCGAGGCATGTCTTCGGCACCCATCTCAGGCCCTCGTCGATCGGTTCCCAATGCCCCCTGGGTGACGCCCTCGCCCGCACCCATCGCCTCACAACCGTATTAGATTTGCCGAAGGTTTGCAACACGAGCGCCCGGCGGCAGAATGTGTGGCGATCAATTCGCAGAGGCCTCGTCGCGGGCTATGGGAGAAGTTGTGAGCACGACACAGGTGAGCGACCCAGCCCGCGCGGTGCGAAACCAGGCGCCGCCGCTCCAGCCGGTCAATCTGTTCGAGATCGATCTTGCGCTGCAAGAGGGCGCCCGGCGGGAGGGCGGGGCGTGGGGGTTTAGCCGGGCCCGCGAAGCCGGCACGGTGGCGGGCGGTATCGAGGCGCTCGAGCACGGGCGCCGTGCGGAGCGGAATGTTCCGTTGCTGCGGACGCACGATCGCTACGGAAACCGGATCGACGAGGTGGAACTCGATCCCTCCTGGCACTGGTTGCTGCGCGGCGCGGTGGAGCGGGAGGTCCACAGCCTGCCCTGGACGGCTGCTACGCCCGGAGCCCACGTGGTCCGCGCCACCCTGTTCATGCTGTGGGGCAGCATCAACGCAGGTGTGATGTGCCCGGTGTCGATGACCTACGCGGCGGTGCCGGCGCTGCGTGACGGGGCGCCGGAGATCGCGGACGAGTGGGAGCCCCGCCTCACCCTGCGCGACTACGAGCTGGGCGCACTGGCCGGGATGGCGATGACCGAGCGACAGGGCGGTTCAGACGTGCGGGCCAATATCACCCGCGCCGAGCCGGTGAGCGAGGGGGTCTACGAGCTCTACGGCCACAAGTGGTTCTGCTCCTATCCGCCCTGCCAGGTGTTCCTGGTGCTGGCCCAGGCGCCGGCCGGGCTGTCGTGCTTCTTCGTCGAGCGCGGGCCGGGGATGGAGTTCCAGCGGCTGAAAGACAAGCTCGGGACGCGCTCGCTGCCCTCCTCCGAGGTGGAGTTCCGCGGCGCGCGGGGGCGTCTGGTGGGCGAGGAGGGACGCGGGGTGCCGGCGATCATCCGGATGGTCAACCACACGCGGCTCGACTGCCTGCTCGGGGCGGCCACGGGCATGCGGCGCGGTGTGATCGAGGCAATCCATCACGCCCGTCACCGCTCCGCGTTTGGAGCGGTGCTCGTAGATCAGCCCGCAATGCAGAACGTGCTGGCCGACCTGGCAATCGAGTCCGAGGCGGCCACGGCGGTCGCGCTGCGGGTCGCCCGCGCCTATGACTCGGACGGCGAGGGCGCGTTCCGGCGGTTCGCCACCGCGGTCATGAAGTACTGGGTGTGCAAGCGGGCCGCGCCACACGCCGTAGAGGCGCTCGAGTGCCTGGGCGGCAACGGATTCGTCGAGGACTCGGGCATGCCGTTGCTCTATCGGGATGCGCCGCTGAACTCGATCTGGGAGGGATCGGGGAACGTGGCCGCGCTCGACGTGCTGCGGGCGATGGTCAAGGAACCCGAGGGGCTGCCCGCATTTCTGGCCGAATGCGAGTCCGCCGCCGGTGCGGACCGACGCCTGGATGCGCATCTGGATCGGGTACGCGGTTCGATGTCCGACGTGTTCGCCTCCGGAGAGCCGCAGTTCTCCGCGCGGCGGATGGTCGAGGACCTCGCGGTGGCGCTCCAGGCCTCGCTGCTCGTGCGGTTCGCGCCGGCGCCGGTCGCTGACGCATTCTGCGCCGGGCGGCTGGCCGGCGACGGCGGGCGGGTGTACGGGACGCTCCCGCCGGGAGTCAATGCGGCAGCGATCATCGACCGGGCGCTTGCGTGAGCGAGATCGTGCGCGTCGAGCGCGACGGTCCGGTGTTCACCGTCCTGCTGTCGCGGCCGGAGCGGCGCAATGCGGTCGACGGCGCTACGGCTGCGGCCCTGTCTGCTGCCTTTCGGGATTTCGACGCGGACGCGGGTGCCGCGGTGGCGGTGCTGCACGGCGAGGGCGGCGTGTTCTGCGCCGGCGCTGACCTGAAAGAGGTGGGGGGCGCGGCCGGAAATCGAGTCTTGGCTGATGGGGACGGGCCGATGGGGCCCACCCGGATGCGACTCTCGAAGCCGGTGATCGCGGCCGTGGCGGGCCACGCGGTGGCCGGCGGGCTCGAGCTGGCGCTGTGGTGCGACCTGCGGGTGGCCGAAGAGGGCGCGGTGTTCGGGGTGTTCTGCCGACGCTGGGGCGTGCCGCTGATCGACGGCGGGACGGTGCGGCTGCCGCGGCTCGTGGGACTGTCGCGGGCCATGGACATCGTGCTGACGGGGCGGCCGGTGGGTGCCCCGGAGGCGCTGGCCATCGGGCTGGTGAACCGGGTGGTGCCGGACGGCGCGAGCCGCTTGGCTGCCGAGGCGCTGGCGCGCGAGCTGGCCGCGTTCCCCCAGACATGCCTGCGCGAGGACCGCCTGTCGCTCCTGGAGCAGGACGGGCTGGGCGAGCCAGCCGCGCTGGCTAACGAGTTCGCTCACGGCCTGCGCTCGCTGGAGGACGTCGCCGCGGGCATGGCGCGCTTTCGGGCCGGTGCCGGACGCCACGGCACGTTCTCCTGAGAAGGGTGGTCGAGAGACCGACGATATACGTCGCTTTCTCGACCACCCTCGTCGTGGGCGATGAGTTTTCGGGCGTGTCCCGGTCGTAGGATGAGAACGATGGCCTTGGTATGCCTACACGGTCCGCTTCGCAACCTCGCCGGGGGTCGCGCAGCACAGGAGGTTGGTGGCGCGGACGTCGAAGCGGTCCTGCGTGGGCTGGAGGATCTGCATCCGTCGGTGGCCGGGTGGATCCTCGACGAGCGCGGCACGATCAGGCGCCACATCAACGTATTCGTGAACGGTGAACGGGGTGGCGAGCAGACGTCCGTCGCCAGCGGGGACCGGGTCGAGGTGCTGCCCGCGATCACAGGAGGAACATGACCGAGCTCTTGGTCGGGACCAAGAAGGGCCTGTTCGCCCTCGAGGGCGAGCCGGGCGCCGACTTCGAGATCCGCTGCCGGGCGTTTCCCGGCGAGCCGATCGACTTCGCGATGCGCGATCCGGCCAGCGGCCGTGTGCTGGCCACCGTGACCTCGCCCTTCTACGGACCCAAGATCTGGTTCGCCGACGATCCGGCCGGCGAGTGGACGCAGGCCGAAGGGGTTGCATTGCCCGAGGGCGGCGACGAGGCGCTCGAGCGGATCTGGGTGATCATGGCCGGCGTGGACGGCTCGCTTTACGCCGGCGGGGACCCCGGCGTGCTGTTCGAAAGCCGCGACCGCGGCCAGACGTGGCAGCTCAACCGCGCGCTGCGCCAGCACCGCGTGGAGGAGAACTGGCAGCCGGGCGGGGGCGGGCTGTGCCTGCACTCGATCGTGCCGTGGCCCGGCGAGCCCGACAGGCTGTCCGTGGCCGTGTCGGCGGCCGGGGTGTGGCACACCGACGACCACGGCGAGACCTGGCGACGCGGGAACCAGGGCATCGTGCCCCGGTACCTGCCCGAGGAAGCGCGCGAGGGCGCCACCCAGCTCTGCGTGCACCGCATGGAGCGCTCGCCGAGCAAGCCCGAGCGTATGTTCATCCAGTTCCACTGGGGCGTCTACCGGTCCGACGACGGCGGCGACAGCTGGACGGAGATCGGTGAGGGGCTCCCCTCGGACTTCGGCTTCCCGATCGCCGTCGACCCTGCCGATCCCGACAGCGCGTACGTGATCCCGCTGCGCGGCGACTTCGACCGGGTGACGCCTGACGGCGACGTGAGGGTGTACGAGACGCGCGACGGC